>JBAXCW010000010.1:0-12499 GCA_037141275.1 Actinomycetes bacterium | reverse complement strand
TCTGTGTCCTTGGCGACGCGATGGCCATGCCGGTCGGGTCGCTTGTGGCCAAGTTCCGCCCAGAGTTTGAGTCCCACATTGAGGCCGCGCGCGAACGCAATGGCCTTGGGCTGACTCCACCCCCAGCTTCCGAGGAACCGGTACTGAGCCTCTAAGGCCAGCCGACAACAGATGCCTCGCCCCGAGCACAACGAAATAACACTCACCATTGATGGCCGTGACGTAACGGCCATTGACGGGCAAATCCTGGTTGATGCCGCACGTGGTGGCGATATTGAGATCCCAGTCTTTTGTTACGAACCGAAGATCGGCGGTCCGGTTGGCGCATGCCGCATGTGCCTCGTTGAGATTGAAGGCATCCCCAAGCTCCAGACAGCCTGCTCCACGCCGGTCAAGGACGGAATGGTCGTCCACACCCAGACTGACCGCGTCAAGGGAGCACAGCAGTCCGTGGTTGAGTTCCTGCTCGTCAACCACCCGCTTGACTGCCCCGTTTGCGACAAGGGCGGCGAGTGCCCACTTCAGGACATCTCATATGGCTACGGCGGCGGCAAGAGCCGGTTCATTGAACCCAAGCGCCACTTCGTCAAGCCACTCGGCCTCTCACCCCTGATTGCGATTGACCGCGAGCGGTGCATCCTCTGTTACCGCTGCGTACGTTTCTCCCAAGAGGTCTCCGAGGACCACCAGCTTGTGCTCCTTGAGCGCGGCGCTTCATCCTTTGTGGCGACCTTCGACGGACACCCGTATGTCGCGCCGTTCAGTGGGAACATCATTGAACTCTGTCCAGTTGGCGCGCTGACCAGCCGCGCTTACCGCTTCCGCGCACGGCCGTGGGATATCGAAGGCTCGGGCTCGGTCTGCAACCTCTGCCCAGCGCAGTGCAATGTCACCTTCACCGTCCGTGACGACCGCGTCCTGCGCGTCCTGTCTCGAGACCACGACGGAGTTGATGACGGCTGGCTCTGTGACAAGGGCCGCTTCGCCTACCAGGCAACCCATTCCGACGAACGCATCACCGCACCACTTGTCCGTGACGGTGACCAGCTGCGCCCAGCCACATGGGAACGCGCCATCCAAGTCGCTTCAGGCATTGCTCGCCATCCGGGCGCAGCCGCGGCGATTGTCGGTGGAGAGACCACCAACGAGGAGGGCCTGCTGCTTGGCCGCTACATGCGCGACACACTTGCCTCCCATGACATTGACTCCCGTCAGGGCGGCGCCCTCTCTGCTGGCGTCCTGCGTGAGCTCGCGCGGACAGACCTCCAGGCCACAGTGCCCGACCTTGAGTTTGCCCACACAGTCCTCCTGCTCGACGCTGACCCAGTTGACGACGCTCCAGTCCTTGATCTGAGGATCCGCAAGGCCGCGCGCCGCAACGACACGCAGGTGCTTGTGGCGTCCGGCCGTCCGACCGCGCTTGACGCCCGCGCGGCAGTCGCAGTCAGGCACGCTCCTGGCAGCGCGGCGTCACTGGTCCTCGCGCTTGACTCCGCCCTCAGCGGTGACCACGGCGCTGCCACCAACCACGCCACAGACGCTGGGTCCGACCTTGAGGCAGTCAACGCACTTGCCGAAGCACTCAAGACTGGCGGCGAGGACGTCGTGATCGTCTGGGGCGAACGCGTCACCGACGGGCCTGGTGGCGAGGCTGCTGCCAAGGCACTCGTGAACATCTCCACAACCCTCGGGCTTGGTACCCGTGAGGGATCCGGCCTGCTTGAACTCCCACGGGGGACTAACGGACGCGGACTGCGCGAAGTTGGAGCCATTCCGACAGCCGGGCCAGGCTTGAGCAACCCAGTTACGGTCGGCCGCAGCACGGATCAGATCGCTGCGGCAGCTGCGGCGGGTGAAGTCACCGCCCTCTGGTTCCTCCACGCGGATCCAACCCGCGATGGTCGCAACACCGAAATCTGGACCCGAGCGATGGCATCCGCTGGGCTTGTAATCGCCCACGCATCAACGCTCTCTCCTGAGTTGGCTGAGCATGCAACCGTCGTCTTCCCCGCTGAAGCCGGTGCCGAGCGGGACGGCACGATCACCCACCCTGACGGCCGTATCCAGCGCCTACGCAAGGCGATTGGCAGCCCAGTCGATGTGCGCCCTGCAGCAGCGATCATCGCTCGCATTGCTGAGGTCGGCAGTGGCGTTGACCTTGGGCCCGCGACTGGCCCTGCTGCCACAGAAGCCGTGTCAGCCGCCGTCAGCTTCTACGCAGGCCTGACCGTCGACGAGATCGGTGGCCGCGGCTTGCGCTGGCAGGACCGCGATGCGGCGACAAACCTTCCCGCCGGCGACCTCAACGGCGAGTCCGCTGCTCCGGTCCCAGCCACATCACCCAATGGGGCACTTCGCTTGGGCACCTACCGCTCAATCTGGGCATCACCTGAGGTTGAACTGAGCCCCGCGCTGAAGTTCCTCTCCCGCCGCCCAACAGTTGAACTGAGCCCTGTTGATGCAGAGCGCATTGGAGTCACCCAAGGTCAAAACGTTGACGTTGGCACTGGAACTGACGCACTCCGTGCCACAGCCCACCTCCGCAGCGATGTGCCCGCCGGCTCGGTATTTGTTGAGTCAGGACTTGCCGCGCCCGGCAACCTCCCTTCTGAAGGGCAGCTGATCGAGGTCAGCAAGGCATGAGTCCAATCCTTGCGACCGTCAACTACGCCGAACCATGGTGGGTTCAAATCATCAAGGCGCTTGTGATCTTCGCCGTGGGCCTCCAGCTGATCCCACTGGTGCTGCTTGCTGAACGCAAGATGCTCGGCCGCTTCCAGGGCCGTTACGGCCCCAACCGTGTGGGTCCGTTCGGCGCAATGCAGCCGATCGCCGACATCATCAAGCTCGCTACCAAGGAGGCCTTCCGGCCCCGCACTTCCGTGGGATTCATCTTCATGGCTGCGCCAGCCATTTCAATTATCACTGCAGTGGCAACACTCGCCATCGTGCCCTTCGGCAACACGGTTGACATCTTCGGCACAAAGGTCGGCCTCTATGGCGTTGACCCGTCGATTGGCATCCTCTACGCATTCGCATTCGGGGGCATTGCCTTCTACGGCCTGATGCTCGGCGGTTGGGCCTCCGGCTCGAAGTACTCCTTCCTTGGAGCGATGCGAAGTGCCGCGCAGCTGATCTCCTACGAGATCAGCCAAGGCCTTGCCCTTGTGGGTGTTGTGATGCTCGCCGGCAGCCTGTCGCTAACGGAGATCGTCGACGCCCAAGCCGAGCAGGGCTGGTTCATCGTGCCGCAGATTGTTGGCTTCATCGTCTTCTTGGTTGCTGGGTTCGCGGAGACCAACCGCGCACCGTTTGACCTGCCTGAAGCGGACGCCGAGCTGGTCGGTGGCTACATCACCGAATACGGCGGTGGTGGCTTCACATCGTTCTTCTTCGCGGAGTACCTCAATGTGATCATCGTCAGCGCGATCACCGTGACCGTCTACCTCGGCGGGTGGCTGCTTCCGTTCGGGTGGCACACTCCCGGTCTGGCAATGCCGTTCATCGTGATCGGCAAGACCTGCTTTCTGATTTTCCTGTTCATCTGGGTTCGAGCAACGCTTCCGCGGCTGCGCTACGACCAGTTGATGTCGCTGGGATGGAAGATTCTTCTTCCGATCGCGACGATCAACACCCTCGCAACCGCGGTAATGGTGGCTACCTGATGGCTCAAATAGACGAAGACGACATCATCCTTGTGCAGCGCGGGCCAAGCCCAACCGTTGCCGGTGGGTTCTACCGCTCATTTGTGGAGACCGCACGGGGATTGAAGACAACTCTCTTCAAGGTCTTTGGTGAGACGCAGACAATCCAGTATCCAGAGGAAAAGACTCCGGTCTACCCACGTTTCCGTGGGCGCCACAAGCTCCACACGTTTGAGGACACGGGCCTTGAGAAGTGCGTCGGTTGCTCGCTCTGCGCGGCTGCCTGCCCCGCTGACTGCATCCGCGTTGTCGCAGCTGAAAATGATCCCAACAACAGGGTCAGCGCCGGCGAGCGTTACGCGGCTGTCTATGAGATCAACATGTCGCGCTGCATCTTCTGCGGTTACTGCGAGGTGGCTTGTCCGTTCGACGCGATCACGATGGGCCATGACTATGAGCTCTCAGACCTGAACCGGTCGGACCTGATCTTCACCAAGGAAATGCTCCTCGCCGAGCCAATCGAGCGCACCCCGTTGCGCACGGAGGACGAGTAGTAACGCGATGGCACCACTGATCTTCTTCATCGCCTCAATCGGGGCTATCGCTGGCGCCATTGGCGTGATCGCCTTGCGCAACCCGTTCTACGGTGTGCTGTCGCTGGTCGGGCATCTGCTCTGCCTAGCTGCACTGTTCCTGCTGCTTCACGCTGAGTTCCTCGCGGCCGCACAGGTGATCGTCTACGCCGGTGGCGTGATGGTGCTCTACGTCTTTGTTGTCGCCTATGTCGGAGGCAGCGGTGAGAGCCTCGGTGCCTCACACGGGTGGCTACGCGTCCTGACCCCAGTGTTCGTGGGTGTCCTACTGATTGAGTTGATGGTCGCCACCCTGGGCAGTGGACTCAAGGCAGTTGGCACCGAGGGGGCAGACATCCAAGCCTCATTCGGTTCACCCGCTGAGATTGGTGAACTGCTTCTGACCCGCTTCCTCTTCCCCTTTGAAGTCGCGTCGCTCCTGTTGCTCGTCGCTGCGATTGGTGCCGTTGGTCTTGCACGCCGCCGCAGCGGATTCACCGTTGGCGATGCCCCTCTTGACGCAGCGGCCCGCTCGGCCAGCCCACCTAAGGGCTCAGGCACGATGGCCGAGGCCGCAGGCGATCGCCCTGTCTTTGGCGGGAAGGTAGGCGACCAGTGAACATCGGCTGGTACCTCGCTGTCTCAACGATCATCTTCGCGATTGGCGCTGCTGGCGTATTGACCAAGCGCAACGCGCTTGTGATCCTCCTCTGCCTAGAGCTGATGCTGAACGCGGGGAACTTGGCTCTTGTCGCCTTCTCCCGCATGTGGGGCAACGGCGACGGCCAGATCTTCGCGATCATCGTGATGGTCGTTGCTGCCTGTGAGGTAACCGTCGGGCTTGGCCTGATCGTCGCCATCCACCGGCGCGGCCTTGCCGTTGACGCTGACGAACTCTCGGAGTTGCGCGGATGAGCCTGACCACATACGGCTGGCTTGTAATCGCATTCCCGCTTGCCGGGTCGATCATCCTTGGGCTTGGCCATAAGGTCCTCAAGGGCAAGACAGCCGGAGCAATCGGTAGCAGCGCAATCCTCCTGTCCTTCCTCTCGGGCCTAGGTGCCCTCAGAAGCCTTCAGAGCCGCCCTGAGGGGTCCCGGCAGGTTGTTTCGAGCCTGTGGACCTATGCCCACACGGGAGGCCTAGACGTCCAGTTCTCGATCCTCGTTGATCCGCTCTCCCTGCTGATGGTTTTGGTCGTTGCTGGCGTCTCCACACTGATCCACCTCTACTCCGTCGCGTACATGGCATCCGACGAGGGTTACGTCAGGTTCTTTGCCTACCTCAACTTCTTTGTCTTCTCAATGCTGATGCTGGTCCTGGCTGGCAACCTGATCCTCCTCGCCGTCGGCTGGGGGCTTGTCGGGGCGGCCTCTTACCTGCTGATCTCCTTCTGGTACCGGCGCAACACGGCCACAAAGGCGGGGATCAAAGCCTTTGTGATCAACGTCGTCGGTGACGTGGGAATCGTGCTCGGCGCGATCGTGATCATCCAAGGAACCGGCGCGGTTGACCTGCTGACTGTGTTTGCCAAGGCGCCGCATGTCTGGCACACCAATGACCCCCAGATCGTTGTCGGCTGCCTGCTGCTGATGGTCGGTGCTTTTGCGAAGTCCGCTCAGGTGCCATTCCACACTTGGCTCCCTGACGCGATGGAAGGCCCGACTCCGGTTAGCGCTCTGATCCACGCGGCGACAATGGTCACGGCCGGCGTCTACCTGATAGCCCGCATGCACCCCCTCTTCCAGATTGCCACCACCGCCTCCGACGTCGGTGCCATTGGCGGCGCAGTCACTCTGCTCGTCGCAGCGACGATTGGCCTGGTCGTCACCGACCTCAAGCGCGTTATCGCCTACTCAACGATGAGTCAAATCGGGTACATGATCATGGCCGTATCAGCTGGCGTCTACGGGGCTGGCCTTTTCCACCTGATGACCCACGCGTTCTTCAAGGCACTGCTCTTCATGGCAGCCGGTTCCGTGATTGGCGCGATGGCGGGCGAGCAGAACCTTGACCGCATGGGTGGCTTCCGCAAGGTCATGCCAATCACCTACGGCTGCTTCATTGTCGGCGGCCTTGCCCTCTCGGGTATTCCACCCTTCTCAGGGTTCTTCTCCAAGGACGACATCCTGCTCGGGCTCGGCACGCAAGGCGGTTGGTATTGGGCCCTCTATGTAGCCGGCTATGTGGGCGCACTAATGACTGCGATCTACACCTTCCGGATGATCTTCCGCGCATTCCACGGCGAGCCATGTGAGGAAGCCAAGTCACTCGCTGACGGCCGCCTCTTCCACGCAGCTGAGCATCGCAACCCGGGCGATGGAACCCTTGAGGACACCGGTGTTGGTTACCCAGGTGCCAAGCACCACATTGCTGAGCGGTCACCATCCATGTCGATTTCGATGGGTGTGCTGGCAATCCTCGCCACGATTGGCGGAGTCATTCAGCTGCCAAAGGTCACCAACACGCTCGACCACTTCCTTGACCCGACCTTCAGGGATTCACCGAAGTTTGGAATTCCGATTGACTACAACCTGATGGCCATTGGCATGGTCATCGGTGCCGTGCTCGGGCTGCTTGGTATCTACATGGCTTGGGTGATCTGGGTCAAGAAGCCAGGTACCTCAGCCCGGATTCAGGCTCGCTTCGCCCTTCCTTACAAGCTGTTCTCAAACAAGTGGTACTTCGATGAGATCATCGCCTTCCTGATCGTCCGACCATTCGCAGCCACTGGCAGGTTCTTCCAGCGCACAGTCGAGCGAGTCGTCGTGGATGGCGCGATCACTGCTGGTCCAGTTTCGATTGCTCGTGCTTCCTCAGCTGCCGTGCGGTCATGGCAGAGCGGCATGCTTCGCGCCTACGCCGCTGCGGTAATCGTCGGAGCCGCCCTTGTGGTCCTCTACCTGATGCTCCAAGCCTGACATGGAACTCACTCTCCTTCTCTTCCTGCCTCTTGCGACTGGCCTGCTCGGCGCGGTTCTTGGCAACCGCCTGGTCAAGCCTGCGGCCGTCCTTGGCGGCCTAGGCACGCTTGGCGTGGCTGTTGGGCTTGCCCTCAACTACGACACTGCCCTGGGTGGCTCGCAGTTCACTGTGGACAAGCTCTGGGTCAAGCCACTGGGCATCCACTGGGCATTGACGATCGACGGCCTCAACCTCGCCCTAGTCGTCCTAACCGCGTTTGTCTACGCCAGCGTTGTGGTTGCCTGTGCTGTACGCGAACAGGAGAACCCGCGGCTCTTCTACTTCCACCTTGGTCTTGGCGCCTCAGCAGTTCTTGGAGCATTCCTAGCTCAGGACCTGATCCTCTTCGTTCTCTTCTTCGACCTGATGCTCGTGCCGTTCTACTTCCTCGTCGGCCAATGGGGCACGGGCGAGCGTGTTGCCGCGACGACAAAGATGGTCATCTACACGCTGGCTGGCTCGCTGCTGATGTTGGCTGCCGCGGTGGCCACAGGCGCCTTGGCTGCCTCGCACCACGGCCGACACATTGACTTCCTGATCAGCAACCTTCAACGGCTTCCACTGGGCAAGGGCACCCAGCAGTGGATCTTCCTCTGCTTCGCTGCTGCATTCCTCGTGAAGATGCCAGCAGTGCCATTGCATGGCTGGCTCAAGGACGCTTACAAGTCCATGCCCCTTCCGGTTCTGGCGCTCTTCTCAGGAGTCCTGTCCAAGGTCGCCGCCTACGGGTTCCTCAAGCTTGCCCTCCCGCTATTCCCCGACGCAGCCGCCTCGTTCCAGGACCTGCTGCTCGCGATTGGCGTTATCTCAATCCTCTACGGATCCGCGCTTGCGTTCACAACCAATGACGCCCGGCTTGTTGTCGGATACTCATCAATCGCCCAGCTCGGGTTCATTCTGATCGGGATCTTCAGCCTGACATCCGATGGAGCCCAAGGCGCCCTGCTGCAGATGGTCAACCATGGGGTTGTGACAGTTGCCCTCGTGATGATCGTCGGCGTGCTTGCCAGCCGCGCGAAGGGGTCGGAAGACCTTGGCTCGATGGGTGGCATCGCAATGGGCGCACCGGTTCTTGCCGTTGTGTTCCTGATCGCAGCGTTCGCCAACCTTGCCATGCCAGCCTCCGCGAACTTCATCGGTGAATTCTTGATCCTCAAGGGCGTGTTTGACTCAGTCACCGTTGTTGCGGTCATCGCCTGCCTGGGTGTCGCCATGGCCGCCGTGTACATGCTTCGCGCCTACATCCGAGCGATGCACGGGCCTGACACCAACGGCGTCGAGCAACGTGACCTCAGCTTCCGGGAGGCTCTGCCAATCCTCCCTGCGATCGCACTGATCCTCGCGTTGGCAGTCAGCCCACAGCCGCTGCTCAAGCGCAGTGAAGGCCCAGCCACCGCCGCGGTCATCCCGGCAGCCAAGGCAGCCAACATTGACCCAATCCAAACAGCCACAACCGCGCAGGCCAAGCGATGATCGCCGCCATCAAAGCCCCATTCATTGACTGGTCGGCGCTTGCGCCGTACACGAGCCTCACTGTCGGGGCCGTAGTTGTCCTGATTGCCGGCTTGGTAGGCAGTGCACGCCTTAGGTCTTGGCTTGTCCCGGGTCTTGCTCTTGTGACCCTTACGGGAACAGCCGTTGAGCTTCTGTCGCGCTGGAACCATCCGAAGGTGATCATCTCCGAGGCCCTCAGGGTGGACAACCTGACGGTCACCCTTGGCCTCCTCTGTGTCGCGGCAGCGGCCTTTGCCGTCGTCCTCTCGCTGCGGAGTGACACTGAGGACAGCGTGGGCCGTGGTGAATACCACTCACTCCTGCTCTTCAGCACGATCGGAATGTTGATCCTGATCGCAGCCAATGACCTTGTCACGATCTTTGCTGGCCTTGAGCTGCTCTCCATTCCGCTCTATGTCCTTTGCGCAACCGAGCTTCGTCGTGAGCACTCCCTTGAGGCGGGACTGAAGTACCTGATCGTTGGCTCGGTCGGCTCCGCAACCCTGCTTTACGGCCTGGCACTGATCTACGGCGCGACCGGTTCAACCTCACTGCCCAAGATCGGCGTTGCCATTGCAGACACTGGCGCCCTGACTGACCCACTCCTGCTGGCAGGAATGGCCCTTGCGATCGCAGGTCTGTCGTTCAAGGCGTCAGCCGCGCCGTTCCACCAGTGGACGCCAGATGTCTACGAAGGGGCTCCCACTCCTGTCACCACTTTCATGGCTACCGCAACCAAGGCAGCTGCTCTCGGCGTTCTGTTGAGGATCCTCGTTGGGCCTCTCCTGCCAGCCGTTGACGATTGGGCTCCCGTGATCGCCGCAGTTGCGACGCTGTCAATCATCGTTGGCAACTTTGGCGCTCTCGGGCAGGACTCCCTCAAGCGGATGCTCGCCTGGTCATCAGTCGCCCAGGTTGGTTACCTGTTGGCTGGCCTTGTGGTTGCAACCTCGCTCGGGATTGGTGCGCTTGTCTTCTACCTCGTCGTCTACGCAGTGATGACCCTCGCTGCCTTCGCAGTTGTGGTTGAGAACGAGCGCGCGTCCGACGATGGTGAGCGCCTCTCAGGCTTCGCAGGTCTCGGCCGCCGCCGCCCTTGGCTGGCGGGCGCAATGACCGTTTCGATGCTCTCGCTGGCCGGGCTGCCGCCCACAGGCGGATTCATTGGCAAGCTCGCGATCATCAACGCCGACGCTTCAGGTGGCTGGATGTGGCTTGCCATCGTCCTGGTTCTGGGATCACTTGTGTCGCTCGGCTACTACCTGCGGGTTATCGCCACGATGTGGATGACGGAAGGCTCAGTCGAGAAGACCCCAGTGGTCAAGCAGGCCCGTGAAATCGTCGCAGTCGCACTCCTTGCCGCCGCAGTCACAATTGCGGCTGGTGTGCTCCCATCCTGGCCGCTTGAGCGGGCTCAGGACGTCGGTCACACCGTCATCTCCTCGCGCTAAGCGGGAATCCAGCGGGCCACCGTCAGCGGGCGCGGATAGCATCGCCCGCCCGTGGAGCGTCCGATCGAAACATTCACCCCTGAGGAGCAAGCGCTGCTTGCGCCGCACTTCACCAACTTCGATAAACCCGTATTTGGACTGGTGAATCTCCCCGAAACTGTGAAGGGTGCGCTCTTTGCCCGCTACTCCCGTTACCCGGGAACACTCCGCCGGCTTTACCTAGACGAGTTCGCTGATTCACTGCCACAGACGGCCGCTGTCTTTGAGGGCGATGAGGGCAAGCGCGCAGCCGAGCTTTACGACCGGATCTTCCTTGGCTATGGCGATGACTCAGTCGCCCAGCTTGGCGGCATGCACATCGCCATGGAGTGGGTTTCCAATGTGATGACCAAAGTGCTCCAGCGGCCAAGGCTTGCTGCGTACCTAGAGCAGTCAACCCGTTACCTGTCATGGGACGGTCCAATGCCTGGTGGTGGCTTCCGCTACCACCGTGAGGAAGCCTTGGGACCGGAGTACGAAACCGCAATGGACCGGATCTTTGAGATCTACTCAGCAGCAATCCCCGCCGTCGTCACATGGGCAGCAGATGCTTACCCAGCAGCCGCCGGCGACTCTGATGCCGCACACCTCCGCGCAGTAAAGGCCAAGGCACTTGACCTGCTGCGCGGCCTGTTGCCCGCTGCGTCCCTCGCCCACATGGGTATGTACGCGACAGGACAGACCTACGAACAGCTAATCCTCCACCTACTCGCCCACCCACTGCCAGAGGCGCAGGCTTATGGCCAGATGATTCTCTCCACCGTTCAGGAAGTGATGCCCAGCTTCGTTGCCCGTGTTGAGCGCCCAGACCGGGGTGGCGAGTGGGTTGACTTCTTGGCAACTCGAGCTGAGACCGGCCGTCGCTGGAGCGAGAAGCTTGGGATCCAAACAGAGGACGCTGGCGATCCAGGTCCATCGGTCGAGCTCCTTTCCGTTGAAGGCACCGAGGAGGACATGCTGACAGCCCTGCTGTTTGAGGCCTCTGGCAAGTCCGAACATGACATCCGCAAGGCTGTCGCCGCCCTCAGCACTGCTGAGCAGGGCCAGCTGCTTGCCGAACTTGCCGGCGATCGTAAGAACCGGCGCCATCGCCCAGGCCGTGGCTTGGAGTCCCTCCGTTACAGGTTTGAAATAGTCGCCGACTACGGTGCCTTCCGCGACCTGCAACGCCACCGGATGCTGACCGTCCAATGGCAGACATTGACCCCACACTTGGGCGCTGGGGTACCGGGTGAGGTCAGCGACGCAGGCCAAGGCGACGCCTACCAGGAAGCCCTTGAAGTCTCAGCAGCCGAATGGCAACGGCTTACTGATCTAGGCCTTCACCCGCAGGCGCCTTACGCACTCTGCCTCGGCTACAGAATCCGCTTTGTGCTCGACCTCAACGCGCGTGAGGCAATGCAGCTGATTGAGCTCCGCTCAGGCCGGGAAGGCCACCCGACATACCGCGGTGTCGCGATCGCAATGCGCGATCGCATCGCCGAGGTCCATCCTTCCGTGGCAAATCTGATGACCCACGTGGACGAAGAGATGGAACCCCGTCTCGAACGCATGATGAGCGAGCTGCGCATCGAGTCCAAAGGCGCGTCGGGGTAAGGCTGTGCATGGATACCAGCTGTCTCAAGCCCATGCAGTCGGAGCCGTTCACCTTCGGGTCTCCCCCAGCCGACTGAGTCTCGCGGCGACCAGATTCCCCGCCTGAACGCAGCTCGTTGTGGCGCTAACGGGGCCACGCAACGAATTACGAGCGGCTGGTTCAACCCTCGTGTCTTGCTGCGAGAGGCGGGAGCCTTGTTTGGTGTCGAGTGCCGAGATCGAATACGACCATGTCGCCGACTCTCCGGCGTCTCACCCCTAGTACGTGCGGTAGCGGTTTGGCATCGGTGTAGGCGGCGCGAAGGCCCGGATTGAGTCGGTCGAGGTGAACCACGACGAACCGAACCCCAAGAGCCCGCAGGCGGTAAACGCTGCCAGCGGCCGGGACGTGCCCGGCGTCGCGCTGGGCTCTGTGGAGAACGAGCAGCGAGAACGCGCTACTGCCGTTGACGATCTTGGGGAATCCATCTACCGACCAAAGCGTGTACAGGTCGTTATCAAGCTCCCGGCTGGGGATCTCTATTCGGGGGCCACCGAGGGCAGCCAATGCCCTCGGTGGATCGGGAACGATTGGGTGGGGGTAGACGAACGCGGCGCCCTCGAGGCAGACCAGCACTGTCAAGAGCGTGGCAACCGCCGCACTCCTCCTCCCGCCGCTGCGTTCGCCGATCGCCGAGGTGATCCTCGTAGCGCCTCCCGCAGCAAGCATCGCTAGAGCAAGTGAGGCGAGGTCAAACAG
>JBAXCW010000009.1:0-12655 GCA_037141275.1 Actinomycetes bacterium | reverse complement strand
CAACGGGGCCGACGAAGAACTGTCCTCAAGGGTGTTTGAGATGATCCGCGGCTTCTCAGGCTTTGGGTTTCCCAAGGCCCACTCCGCTGCCTTCGGTCTACTTGCCTACCAGTCCACTTGGCTCCGGGTCCATCACCCGGCTGAGTTCCTCTGTTCGCTGCTGGATGAGCAGCCGATGGGTTTCTACCCACCGGATTCGCTCGTTCACGAGGCCCAGCGTCGCGGCGTCACTGTGCTTCCGGTGGACATCAACATGAGCAGAGTCGAGTGCACGGTTGAGGGCGGGGCCGTGAGGCTCGGCTTCGGGCGGGTCAAGGGAGTGGGCAAGGAGTGTTCGGCTGTGATCGTTTCGGCGAGAGAGGCAGAAGGGCTTTGGGCCAATACGGCTGACCTTGCGGCGCGGTCTGGTGCTGCAGGAACATCACTCCAAGCACTGGCGTGGTCTGGAGCGTGTGACTCTTTGAGCGGATCTCGCCGAGCCGCCCTTTGGGACCTTGGCGTCACGGCCATGGCGGAGATGGGGAACGCCGGCACCCAACTGGCCTTGCCGCTCGCGGTGGAATCACCGGTGCTGCCTGAACTCGGGGAGTGGGGCAGGGCGATGGCTGACTATGCGACTACGGGTGTCGCAATTGAGGGCAATCCAATTCGGATCATTCGACCGCGGCTGCCCCGCAGGGCAGTCAGGTCCGCCGACTTGCCAACAATTCGACATGGAACCCAGACGACCGTTGCTGGGTTGGTCGTTGCCCGCCAGAGGCCAAGTACTGCGGGTGGGATTCTCTTCCTGCTGCTGGAGGATGAGACCGGGACTATCAATGCTGTTGTCAAACCGAAGGTGTACGAGAAGCACCGGCTGCTGATCCGGTCAGAGCCGCTGCTGTTGATCGATGGGACTCTGGAACGCCCTGCTGCTGCTGGTGGTGGAATCTCGATCCTTGTTAAGGCTGTGGCAGCCCTCGGCCATTCGCTCGAGGGCAAGGCCACGGTGCGAGATCTGTTCGAAGCCGATCAGCGTGAGCGTGATGAGTCTCAGTCGCTCGCTGCTGTTGATCCGCCCGGTGATCAGGAGATCGTCCTCCAGCCGCTTCCCCGGGCGTCGTCGGGCCGCCGTGGACGGTAGGCTTTTCCAACCGATGATCGCCATTTACTCATTCGCCATTTTTTGGATCGCCCTCGCGGTTGGGGTCCTCCTCTTCGCGCTTCTCAAGGACCGCAGTCCCCGCACTGGTCCTACCCGTTCGGCTACTCGCAAGCGCATGCTGATTGGCTTTGGCTTCGCCTATGTGGTGATTGGGCTAGGAGTGCCAGCATTCTCCATTGCTGATTCACACAATTCACACGTCATTCACGCTGAGGGAATCACGCTGACTGCTAATCAGCAGAAAGGCCAGGCACTCTTCGGAGAACTTTGTGGTTCATGCCACCGCCTTGCCTCAGCCAACGCGGACGGCCGGGTTGGCCCCAGCCTCGATGTTCAGCTGATGCCGCAACCTGCTGCCGATGCTGCGGCCGCTCGCAAGAACTACCAAGGCCGTTCGGACTATGTCTACACGACAATCATCAACGGACTTCAGCGTGGCAATGGCAACATGCCTGCTCTCATTACGCAAGGCCAGCAGGCCAAGGACATTGCCGCATTCGTAGCCGCTACGGCGGGCTACGCCAACCCGTAAGCCGCTGATGGACCCGGAACACGCTGCCGACCTTCTCGCGAGGGAACGGGCGCGGGTGGAGTTTGCACTTGAGGACACCGCCACGGCTGATGTTGGCGAGTCCGGGGTAGGAGACCGGCCTGAGGGCCTTACCCAATTTGAGACCGACTCGGCTCTCGTGTCCCGCCTGCGGAACGAACTGGCAGCCATTCAGGCCGCAGAATTTCGGCTCCGTGAGGGAACTTATGGGATCTCCGTCGTCAGTGGTGATGTGATCTCCGATGAGCACCTTGAATTGATTCCTTGGGCAGACCGGAATTCCGACGAGGACGATTCCTGACCTGATTCTGTCCGGACGGGAGGCAACTATTGCTTCCCGATGGCGCGAAGCAACTCTTCTCGGGTGTCGGCAGCGGCCCATGTGGTCAGCTTTCGCGACGAGGAGCAGCCGTCTGAAGCCCGGGGACTCCGCTCAGTTGAGGATGTTGAGAGGGAGCGCAATTCCGTCGTCTACCTCAATGTCCGCCAGGCGCCGAGCGCCAGGCAGCCGGCGGCCAAACGGAGCAGCGAGCCCGCAGTGCTTGCCCGTTGGGCTGTGTTTCTGGCAGCGGTGATGGTGATCGCCGCCGCAACCAGCGGACAAGCGTGAGGACTGCCCGGATTTCAATTGTTTGAACTCCGCCAACTCCGGACTATGCTCTTGAGAGTCCTTTCAGGGACGAGACCGTGATGCAGACAGCAGCCAAGACAGCAACCCCACCTGATCATTCCGCTACCGCCTCGGAAGCGGTCATCTGCTGCACCGTTTATCAGGAGGCCGTTGAGCTTGTGGGAAGGCGTTGGACGGGCGCAATCATCAGTGTTCTGCTCGAGCGACCAATGCGATTCTGTGAGATCTCGGCTGCTGTTCCCGATCTCTCCGACCGATTGCTGGCCGCTCGGATAAAGGAACTTGAAGAGCGAGGCCTGATTGTGAGGACACCATGTCCAAGCAGGCAGTCCAGTCAGCTCTACTCGCTGACAGACATGGCACGGGAGCTAACACCGGCGCTTGATGCCATTGGTGCTTGGGCACGTCGCTGGCTCGCCCACCCGCCTAACTGAAACCCCGATACCCTCAGGCTCGATGGCTGAGCAGATGCCCCGCACTCCAGAGGAGATCCTTGCGTTCGTTGAAGAGCGGCAGGTTCGCTTCATCCGCCTTTGGTTCACAGACATACTTGGCCGCCTGAAGTCCTTCTCGATTGGTAGGGATGAGCTCCGTGACGCCTTTGAGGGCGGGATTGGCTTCGACGGATCTTCTATCACCGGCTTTAATGCGATTGAGGAGTCGGACATGATCGCCATGCCCGATCCGACCACGTTTGCGCTGCTGCCATGGCGTCCTCAGGATGATGGGGTTGCGCGGATGTTCTGCGATGTTCTGACACCGGAGCGAACCCCATATGAGGGTGACCCGCGCTACATCCTGCGGCGTGCCGTTGAGCGAGCAAAGTCGATGGGCTTTGAGAACTTCTTCGTTGGGCCCGAGCTGGAGTACTTCTACTTCAAGGACAGCAAGGGCACTGAGGTACTGGACGAGGGCGGTTACTTCGATCTCACAACCCTTGACGCAGGCTCGGACCTCCGCCGCGAGACAGTCTTGGCCCTAGAGCAGCTTGGGATTCGAGTTGAGTACTCCCACCATGAGGTCGGACCATCCCAGCACGAGATCGACATGCGCTACGCAGACGCTCTCAAGATGGCGGATGACTGCATGACCTACCGGATCACGGTCAAGGAGTACGCAATGAAGTACGGCCACCACGCGACATTCATGCCTAAGCCGCTGTTCGGTCAGAACGGCTCCGGAATGCATACGCACCAGTCGCTGTTCAGCGGCGGGAAGAACGCTTTCTTCAACCCAGACGACCAGTATTTCCTCTCGGACACCGGGAAGGCCTTCATTGCCGGCCAACTGCGCCATGCACGCGAAATGAGCTCCGTTTTCGCCCAATGGGTCAATTCCTACAAGCGACTGGTTCCAGGCTACGAGGCACCCGTCTACGTGGCTTGGTCGCGACGCAATCGCTCAGCACTGGTTCGTGTGCCCATGGCTCAACCAGGCAAGGAGCAGTCAACCCGGATGGAGCTGCGCTGCCCTGACCCAGCCTGCAACCCGTATCTGACCTTCGCAGTACTTCTCCACGCGGGACTTGACGGCATCGAGCACGGCTATGAGCTGCCGGAGCCAATGGACCAGAACCTTTACCACCTCAGCACTGAGGAGCGGCGCAGGCTTGGGATTGAGCAGCTGCCCGAGACTCTTGGCGAAGCGGTGGAGATAACTGCTGAGTCAGAGCTTGTCTTGCGAGCTCTCGGTGAACATGCCTTCGATCGTTTCATCGACATCAAGCGCCGTGAGTGGGACGACTACCGGGTGCAGGTCACCCAGTGGGAGCTGGACCGCTACCTGCCGGTCCTTTAGCTCAGGCGCGCGAGGTTTTACTGCGGGCAACCCGCACGGCGGCGGTGAGCGTGATGCTCGCAAAGATTCCACCGGCTACTAGTCCCTTGATGAGCGATGAAGCGACCCATCCTTGGATCATCACTGAGCGCATTGCCTCAAGCATGTAAGTGGTTGGGTTGACCTTCGCAATGGCCTGAATCCAACCGGCGAGCTGCTCCATCGGCAGGAACACTGGAGCGAGGAACATCAGGGGGAAGAAGATGAAGGTCGCGGCTTGGGCGGCCTGCGCGTTACCCGTCTTCAACCCTGTCGCAACTGAGTAGCCCGCAAAGCCCATTCCCCAGAGGAGCGCGAAGCCGAGCAGAGCGAGCGCGCCGCCAACACCTGCGGCTGGGTCGGCGCCCATCAGGAGTCCCAGACTCAGAATCAGGGTGGCCTGGACAAGGACCTGGATCGCACCGAGCAGAATCGCCGCAAGGACAATCGCGGACCGGGACAGCGGCATTGAGAGCTGACGGCGGAAGTAACCGGTCTCAAGGTCTGCGACCAGTGTCAGACCCGCAGCTCCACCGCTGATTGATGAGAACAGGACGGTCACGGGGAGAATGAAGTTGAGGTAGTTGCCGCCGACTCCAGGGAATGAGGTCACGCCTGAGCTTCCGAATGCCCCGTTGTAGGTGAAGAGGAAGAACACGCTGATCGCAAGGTTGGGAATTGTCACGGCCGGCTCGCGCATGACCTTCAACAGCATTCGTACTGTCAGTAGGCGGATCTGGGTTGCTTGGCTTGCTGGCTTGGTGGGGGCGACGGTGTGGTCACTCATGGCCAGATCCTCCGTCTGTGAGGTTAAGGAAGACATCGTCAAGGGTGGGTTGTGTGAGGGATACGCCCTTGGGCTCGATCCCCGCGTCACGAAGTTGGTTCATGACTCTCGCGAGAACAGCGGGACCGTCGGTTGCACTGATTCGGATCTCATTGCCAACAACCTTGGCTTCCAGTCCAACCGCAGCTGCGGCGCGCGCCGCTTCTGCCTCATCGGCGAGCTCAACATCAACGACATCGGCGCCCATTCCCGCCTTAAGGTCATCCGGTGTGCCCGTGGCAGCAATCACACCGTCGGCCATGATCGCAACGTGATCCGCCAGCTGGTCGGCCTCCTCTAGGTACTGGGTCGTCAGCAGCACCGTGACGCCCTCTGACTTGAGTTTTGACACCTCTTCCCAGATTGCTCTGCGGGAGGCAGGGTCCAAGCCTGTGGTTGGCTCATCAAGGAAGAGGATGCGGGGGTGGTGGATGAGGGCAGCGGCGAGGTCAAGTCTGCGGCGCATGCCGCCTGAATAGGTCCCGATCCGCCTGCCGCCATCGTCACTAAGTCCGACGGTCTCAAGGAGGTCAGCTGCCCGCGCTTTGGAGGTCTGCTTGTCATAGCCGTAAAGACGGCCGTGGAGTTCGAGTAGCTCGACACCCTTTTGCAGTGGGTCCAAGCCGGTTTCCTGAAGGGCAGCGCCGAATGACTGACGGACCTCGTTGGGCTGCTTGAGGACATCAAAACCGTTAACTCGGGCGCTGCCGCCAGTTGGGGCAAGCAGCGTTGCGAGCATAAGAACACAGGTGGATTTGCCTGCGCCATTGGCACCGAGGAGGCCGAAGATCTGACCCTCGTCAACTTGGAAGTCAACTCCGCGCACAGCGTGGACGGCCTCGTCGCCCTTGCCGAATGTCTTTTGAAGGTCACTGACCTCGATCATGCTCATGGTCCGAAACCTATCAGCGGCCGGCTGGGTTCAGTCACTCAATTGCCGGGTTAGGTCAGCTTGGCTTAGATCATTCGCCTTCGCGAGCGCAGACGGCCACCAGACCTTCTCCCCGACGTCAAAGACAAGTGCGGGTACGAGAATGGATCGCACTATGAAGGTGTCGAGTAGGACTCCGAATGCGATCACAAAGCCGATCTCCGTCAGGGCGACCAGGGGGAGAACGCCGAGAATGGCGAAGGTCCCCGCGAGGACGATTCCGGCAGAGGTGATCACTGAACCTGTGACGGAGAGTCCACGCAGCATTCCCTTTGACGTGCCGTGGGCTTGAGTTTCCTCTCGGGTTCTTGCCATCAGGAAGATGTTGTAATCCACGCCCAGCGCAACTAGGAAGATGAAGGAGAGCAGCACCAGCCCCGGGTCGGCGCCTGGGAAGTGGAAGATCCATTTGAACGCCATCGCCCCAGCGCCAAGTGAGGCGAAGAACGAAATGATCACAGTGCCGATCAGTAGCAGGGGAATCAGGAGGGCCCGCAACAAGAGCGCGAGCACAATGAAGACAACGAGCAGGACGATTGGAATTATCAGCTTGTTGTCCCGCACGTTCGCCTCACGGAGGTCGTATTCGATGGCCGTGCTCCCGCCGACCATGACGGCTCCCTTGCCAATCCCAGGGTTTGCGGCAAGGCGGTCCCGTAGTTCCTTGATGTTCGCGAAGGACGATTCCGCGTATGGATCCTTGAGCAGCGTTGCGTTAAAGACTGTCTGACGGCCTACGTGCAGATCAGCCTGCTCAGGGTCAACTGAGGCGATGACTGCCGTGTCACCTGCCACGGCGGCGCGCACGGCCTCAACCTTCGACGGGTCATTGACAACAATGTTGACCGGCGACGACTTTCCGGCAGGGAACGACTCGGAGAGAAGGGCCTGACCCTGAGCGGCTTCCACTTCGCCGCGGAACCCGTTTCCTTGCGTGAGGTTGGTTGAGAACACTGTCAGGCCGGAACAGAGAACGAGTAGTCCGGCGAGGGTTCCAATCCAGACTGCGCGAGGGCGCTTCATGATCCGTTCGCCAAGCCCGTGCCAAGCCCCATGAGTTTGGTCGGTGCCAGAGTCACCAAAGTGGGGGACAAACGGCCAGAAGGCGCGACGGCCAAAGCTGACCAGCAGGGCGGGCAGAAGAGTGAGCATTGCCAGCGAGGCCATTGCAACCCCAATCGCCCCGGCCGGACCAAGGCCTTTGGTTCCCTCGACTTCAGCAAAGCTGAGGCACATGAGTGCGAGGATCACGGTTCCGGCAGAGGCAACGATTGCCGGTCCAGCTTTGCGGAGCGCGATACTAATCGCATCAAACTTGGACGCCGTCTTTCTCAGCTCTTCGCGATAACGCGATACGAGCAGGAGGGCATAGTCGGTTCCAGCGCCAAAGACGAGGACGGACATGATTCCGGCCGACTGACCGTTGAGAGTCAGACCGTTCTTGGCGAAGAGATATGCCACACCGCGCGTTGCCCCCTCAGCAAAGATCACGGTGAACAGTGGAATCGCCCAGAAGATCGGGCTTCGGTAGATGAGGATCAGGAGGATGAAGACGAGTGCGAGCGTGGAGTAGAGGAGCGTGCTGTTGATCCCCGCAAACACCTTCACTGCATCGGCGGAGAAGCCACCACCACCGGTGACTTTGACTTCGAGGCCAGCTGGGACTTGATGAACTGCTGCTCGAATCTGGTCAACAGAATCGACGATGTCATTACCTTGGCCCGTAGCGGCCAAATCCATTGCCACAAGTGCTGCGTTGCCGTTCTTGGAGTAGCTCGGGGTTGGCGCGATTGCCGGAAGCCCAAGCGTTACAAAGGACTCAGCTGATTTTTTGCCTACGGCTGTCCCACTACAGGCCCTGACGGCCGCTGCTACGACTGCGGGTGGAAGGCCCTTTGTGCGGGAGATGGTCTTTGGCGGGTCGCATTGGAGCGTGAGGATGCTCTTCTGGATTGCCGTCTTGTCCGCTGCGCTCAGGGCCCCGGCCCGTTTGAAGACGACGATGGTTGGGATCGTCTCTTCCTTCTGGGCTGCAGCAACTGCGTTGAGGGCCTTGACCGATTCAACATTCTGCGGAAGCCATGACGATTGCTCATTCTTTTGGACCTGCTCAAGTTTTCCCGAGGCTGGTCCGAGGGCGCCCATCAGGACCACCCAGAGGACAATCACCACCCAGCGGCCTAGCCGTGTTCCAGGGAAGGTGATGATCTTGTCGAGCTTGTTTCTCATGGGGCGGGGTGTCTCCTGCGTTATTTGGGCGTTAGGCGTCCTACAGAATACGAAGGTAGTCAGCTGAGAGGTCAGAAGAGCTTCGGCCAGAAAAGCCCAGTTAGAACTTCAGGCTCGTGAAGTCTTGCCTCGACTGGGTGAGGTCAGTCGCCTAATTGCCGGGCTAGGTCAGCTGGTGCTATGACGGGCATCTGGCAGGCGAAGTCCCTGCAGACGTATGCGGTTGTGATGCCGTCTTGAGCGGTGCGGCCTTTGATCAGTGGGAGACGAGAGTCATCACCGTTGGCTGCGCATGCCACGACCGTGTTCCTTCGGAGCTTGCTTCGCAGTTGCTCAAGGAACGGCTTTGGATCAGGACCGATGATGGCGACCGCATTGACGCCCTGAGCATGAACGCTGATTGCCAGCATCAGGCGCCCACAGGCAAGCGGCGCCCGCTCTGCCACGCTGGAGAGCAGCTTGAGGACACCCTCGGCCTGGGCAAGGTAAAGCCCTTGTCCAGTTAGGGCGTGAAGTCTGAGCAGCGCGACTGCCATCGCTGATTGGCCGGAGGGAATCGGGTGGTCCTCAATGTCCTTGCGGCGGGCCGCCAACTGCTCGGCGTCTATGGCGGTTGAGTAGAAGCCGCCGTCCGTGGGATCACCGAATCGATTCCAGATGCTAGCCGCAAGAGTGAGAGCTTCTGTGAACCAGCGCTCGTCGAATGTTGCCTCGTAAAGGTCCAGCAGCGCGGCCAGTAGGAAGGCATTGTCTTCCAGCACTCCTGGTACCCCGGAGTCCTTACGAAGACACCGCAACAGCTGACTACGGTCATCGCGCAGCGCCGAAAGGAGGTGCTCGGCACAGGCGGTCGCAGCGTCCAAGTAGGTCTGGTCACCTAGGACTGCCCCAGCGTCAGCAAGGGCGCTGATCGCCAAGGCATTCCAGCCAGCGATGATCTTCGTGTCGGTGCTCGGGCGGGGTCGCACCGACCTGGCCTCCAACAGCGTGTGGCGCAGGCGGTCGAGGTTGGGGTGGTCGCCGGCTCGGACTGGGACGCTCAGACCATCCTCATAGTTGCCGACGTCAGTTATCCCAAATGCTTGGCAGGCAGCTGCCGCATCAGCCGGGTCGGGGAGTGCTTGTGCAACTAGATCTGGGGTCCACGAGTAGAAGCGCCCCTCTCCCTCGGAGTCGTCGGCGTCGAGAGCGGAGTGAAACCCGCCGCTAGGGGCTTGCAGCTCGCGCAGCATCCAGTCAAGTGTCGTTCCGGCCGTGTTGAGGAGCCCTTCGTCCCCGCTGACCTGCCAGCCGTGCAGGTATGCCCGTGCCAGCAGAGCGTTGTCGTAGAGCATCTTTTCGAAGTGGGGGACAGTCCATGTTGCATCCACGGCATACCGCGCGAATCCCCCGCCAAGCTGGTCGTGGATGCCACCGCCAGCCATCGCGTGAAGGGTCTCAACGCTCATCCGGGTCTCGCCCTCAGAGAGGAGGAACTCGATCACTTCAGTCGAGGGAAACTTTGGAGCTGGACCAAAGCCGCCGTTCTGCGGGTCAAAGCGTCCGCGGAGATTGTCCATTGCGGCTTCCACAACCTCAACCCCGGGGACGTCTTCACTGGCAACCATTCCAGTGGCACCGCCAAGACGGGAAGCGACGCGGCTACCGGTCTCGACGAGTTCGTCCCGCTGCTCCGCCCAAGCCGAGGCAAGTCCATCGAGCACGTTTGTCCACGACGGCATGTTGCTTCTGGGCTGTGGTGGGAAGTAGGTCCCCGCCCAGAACGGTTTGCCGTCGGGAGTCGCAAACGCATTCAGCGGCCAGCCACCGTGGCCGGTCATCGCCTGACATGCATCCATGAAGATTGCGTCCACATCTGGGCGTTCCTCGCGGTCTACCTTGATGCACACAAAGTTCGCATTCATGCTCTCGGCAATCGCTTGATCCGAGAATGATTCGTGCTCCATCACATGGCACCAGTGGCAGGCTGAGTAGCCGATGGAGACCAAGAGGGGAACATCGCGCTCGGCCGCCTCGCGCATTGCGTCTGGTCCCCAAGGCTGCCAGTGGACGGGGTTGTCAGCGTGCTGCAGGAGGTAGGGAGATGTTTCCTCTGAGAGGCGGTTAGGCATAGGGCGAGGTTATCCGCGCTGGCTCCCGAGGGAGCTCGCGCGTAAGGTTGGGGAAGGTATGAGCACTGAGCGAAAGACATTCAACGCCCCTGACGCTCCCGCGGCGGTCGGGCCTTACAGCCATGCGGCAAGTGCGAACGGGTTTGTTTTCGCATCGGGACAGCTTGGGCTTTCGCCCGACGGGTCTGGCCTAGTGCCAGGTGGAGCCGAGGCTCAGGCGGTCCAGGCGCTGGAAAACCTCCAGGCCGTTGCGCGGGCTGCTGGGTGCGAGCTGGCCGATGCGGTCAAGGTAACCGTCTTCCTCACCGACATGGGCGACTTCGCATCTGTTAACGCGATCTACGCCAACTACTTCACTGGCGACGAGCCGCCCGCCCGCGCCGCCGTTGAGGTGTCCGGTCTGCCCCTAGGCGGGTTGATTGAGTTCGAAGCAGTCTTCGCGCAGCGCTAGACCGCTGCGACCAACGCTTCAAAGAAGGTGTCGCCGGGAGTTGCCTCCGCATGCCACTGGACTCCCACGGCGAATCCCGCGGACACCAGCTCAATCGCCTCGCAGCACCCGTCGTTCTCCGAGGTTGCCCCAACCTGGAGGCCGCTCCCAAGGGTGTCCACGGCCTGGTGGTGGTGGGAAGCGACAGCTGACGCCCCAGGGGACATGATTCGCTCAGTCAGAGTGCCTGAGACTGGCTGGACTTCGTGGAGGCTGTTTCCAAGGTCCCCAATCAGCGGTCGGTGAAAACCAGTCCGCTCGCCGGCGAGCAGGTCTTGGTGGAGTGTTCCACCAAGGGCAACATTCAGGATCTGCATCCCACGGCAGATCCCAAGCAGCGGAATGCCACGCTCTAACGCTGCCAACGCAAGGGGTATCTCGTAGTCGTCCCGCGGTCGGTCTGTGTCCTCACCGTGGGGATGAGGCTCGGCCCCGTAGAGGCTTGGTTCGACATCTGACCCCCCGGCGAGGACAATCGCATCGACAGCATCTAGGTGCCGGTCGATGATTTCCGGGCTGCCCTCAAGGACCGGCAGGATGACTGGCACCCCGCCTGCTTGGGAAACTGAGGTCAGATAGTTGGCAGCCACGACGGCCGCATCCTGATCCCAGACAGTCCACCTGCACCGCTCCACGGCGGCGACTATTCCGATCAGCGGCCGTGGACCTGTCATGGCCTGAGGCAGCCACTACGACCGGGGTAGTAGGTGACCTTCCAAACTGCAGACCGGCCAATAACGCGTGCCCCCCGCTTGTCTGCTGGCGGCGCGGTGCCCAGTGCCCAACTGCTTGCCGTGTAGTCAAGCGCGATGCTTGGGCTGTGAGGCTTGGTTGTCGAAGCCGAGAGTGGAAGTCCAAGTCGGCGAGAGATATCCCAAGAGATTGCTGAAAAGCTGGAGATGGTGAAAGGAAGGCATGGGCGTATGCGGTCAACTCCACCGGCTGTGTCGATTGCGGCGAGCGCACTGTCGGTTGAGAGGGCAATTGCTTGCGCCCGTCTCACCCCGAGACGGTTTGGCTCAAATGCTGTGCCCAACGCCCACGCGACTAGGGCTACGGCAGCCACGCCACCGACGATCCGACCCGCTCCCTCAGGAAAGAGGTCCCGGAGGGACTCTGCTCCATAGCCGGTCACGCCGCATGCCAAGACTCCTGCCGCCGCGAAGTATCGAAGAACAGGTGTGTATCCGGTCTGGCTGATCGGTGGGTGGAGTGCCCACAGCGTCGCAATCTCCACCACTAGTAGGCCCGCCGCAATCGCCAGGGTGAGGATCACGAGCTTGCGTTGGAAGGCTGCCGCCACCAGCCCAATTGGGATTAGGACCCATGCCTTGGGCGGAATCACGCCAAGTGTGTTGTCGATGATTGTCTGGAAGGTTGCGTCGTGAAGCGAGTGGCCTGTGGTCATCCCAAACTTGGTCGCACCGATGTCCAGCAGACGGGGGAGGGCAATCCACGCAAGGCCAAGCCCGACGAAGGACCCGATTCCAACAGTTACAACTTTGCGCTGCCCGGCCCGTGCCTGCCAGACGATGTAGATCAGGAGCAGCGGCCAGACCTCAGGCCTTGACAGACCCGCAGCGGCGAGAAGGAGCACGGTGGCTCGAGGCTTGCCCTTGAAGTGGACTAGGGCTGCGGTCAGGACTAGAGCGAGTGCCACGGTCTCCGACTCCCCGGCAACAGCCACATTCACCCAAGGGCGGAGCGCGAACGGAAGCACCGCAGCTACGACGCCTGCGAGCAGACCAGCGTCCTTACGGACGAGGAGGTAGAGGCTCGCACTGCACCAGAAGAACGCAAAGCGGACGGTCAGGAGCCAAGCTGCCGCGGCAAAGCCCTTCCCCGGAAGCCCAAGGGGGATGGTGACAAGCACTGGTAGAGGCTTCCATGCTGGGCCGTAGCGGAAGTCAATGCCGTGGCCGTGGAGC
>JBAXCW010000008.1:0-13660 GCA_037141275.1 Actinomycetes bacterium | reverse complement strand
CCACGGGCGCAACCATGCCGATCTCGGCGGCAACTCCAAAGCCTGTCCAGATTGACGACATCTTCAACATGTTTGATCAGCCGACCAGAGTCGCCTCCAGCGCCAATCTGATCGAATTCGGTAACGCCATTGGCGGCCGTGGGCTTGACCTCAACCAGACTCTCCGCAACCTTGGGCCGCTGCTCGCCAACCTCCAGCCCGTGATGAAGAACCTCAGCAATCCCAGCACTGGCCTTGTGCGGTTGTTCCCAGCCCTCAATAATGCGGCGTCTCAGACAGCGCCAGTGGCTGAGCAGCAGGCATCGCTGTTCATGGGACTGGACAAGACATTTGGCGCGCTGGCAACAGTCACGGATTCGATTCAGGCGTCGATCGACGGCGGGCCAGCCGCATTGGATGCAGCCACGACGCAGCTCCCACTGCAGCGTCCTTTCCTTGCTCACTCAGCAACATTCTTCAAGACGCTTACACCAGGAACCAAAGCGCTTGGTGCGTCGGCCACGACGCTGTCGCAAGCAGTCGCGGCAGGAGCCCAACCTGGCGGCGGCGTTGACCGATCACCTGAGCTAAACACGCGCCTCGCCACGCTGTTCACGTCACTCCAGACTTTCCTCACCGATAGCGACACAAACAACGGTGTCAACAGGCTGATCGACACCACTGCCGCTGCCAATCCAACGATCAGCTTCGTGGCTCCAGCGCAGACAACCTGCAACTACCTCAGCGTCCTGCTCCGGAATGTGGCCAGCAGCTCAAGCGACGGCTTCACATTCACATCGGGTGGCGACGCGGGCGGCGGCGCTCTGCAGCGCGCACTTCCAATCGTTGGCGCAAACGGGCCAACCCCATGGAGCTCATGGTCATCCAACTCTGAGGGCGGAGCGTCAGGTAGCCCATTCAGCAGTCCTGATGGAACAACCACGACCTACGCGAATGGCCCAACAGGCGACGGTTCGTTCGGCACCAATTTCCTCCACTCCAACTCCTTCCCGTACACGGCAGCTCCGGGTCAAGCGGTCAAGGCCTGCAATGCGGGGAACGAATCATTCCCATCCGTAGACGGGACGGCAACCCGTCAGTTCGCTCAGCTGGATGCTGCCACTGGCCTTAATCCGTATGCCGGAACCCTCCACGATGCGACCACCCCACCAGCGACACCACCTGGTAAATGAGCACTAACGGAAACAGCACAAACGGCTCTAGCGCCAAGGGCAAGAAGGTCCCCCGTCGTCTGCGCCCGCAGAACAACCCCCGGCTTGCCGCAGTGTTCCTGGCTGTTGCCGCGGTTGGCCTCTACCTTGGATTCACGAAGGACGTCCCATTTACAGGCGGCTATCAGGTGAAGGCAGTCTTCACATCTGCTAACTCCATTCGACCTTCGTCCCCGGTCCGTATCGCGGGCGTAAATGTGGGCAAGGTGTTGGATGTGGAGCGTTACGGGAAGACGTCATCTGCCCTAGTGACCATGGAGATTGATGACAACGGTCTGCCAATCCACAAGGACGCACAGCTGAAGATTCGGCCACGGATTTTCCTTGAGGGCAACTTCTTCGTGGATCTTCAGCCCGGAACACCGGCTGCCCCTGAAGTTTCAGATGGCGGAGTGATCCCGGTTACCCAGACATCCACGCCAGTACAGCTGGATCAGGTACTTACCAGTTTGCAGTACGCATCTAGGCAGGATCTTCAGAATCTTCTGGTGGGGCTTGGGACTGGACTTAACTCCAAGCCGACCGCTGCTGAAAATGCACAGCAGGATCCTGAAGTGCGCAACACGACTGGTGGTGAGGCGCTCAACAAGTCACTGAAGTGGACTCCTCAGGCGTTCAAGGGCACTGCGATCGTGAATCAAGGGTTCCTTGGGGAGAAGCCAGGGGACCTCTCGAAGCTGATCGCCGGTCTCAACACTTCGATGACTGAGCTTGGTCACAATGAGGCCACGCTGGCAAGCTTCGTTACTAACTTCAGTAAGACCATGTCCGGGCTGGGCTCCAATCCGACCGCGCTGAGGCAATCGGCTGCGCTCTTGGGGCCAACAATTAGCAACACCTACACCGCGCTTGGAAGCCTTGACAAGGCACTCCCGTCAATCAGCGCCTTCTCCCTCGATCTAATCCCCTCCGTGCGAGAGACACCGGCCACAGTTGCCGTCGGTACGCCTTGGGCTAATCAAACGGCAGCGCTTTTGGCCCCCGCAAATCTTGGAGCAGTCATGAAGCTCCTCGGCCCCACGACGACTTACACAGCTGAGACAGTCGGCCAGCAGATCTCCTTCCTGCCACAAGCAACTGACATGGCGCAGTGCTTCTACTACAAGTTCCTCCCAACCGGGAATACGACGATCACTGATGAGGGCGCGAGCTACGACTTCTCCACTGGGCAGGCTGCATACAAGGACTTCTGGTTCGCCCTCGTTGGCCTCGCAGGTGAGAGCCAGAACTACGATGGCAATGGCCAGTTCATCCGCTCTCAGGTTGGTGGCGCCCAACAGACACAGAACAGTTCCACCGATGGCAACCTCAAGGTTGCGATGAACGAGTACAGCGACAGCGGGAATCCCCAGCTTCAGACCCCTCTGTTTGGAAACATGCCGAGCAAGCCGCTCGGAACAAGCCCCAAGTACTTCGGGCGTGCCAACGCGCCGGATTACAAGCCTGCGAACAAGTGCGTCACTTCACCGACCAACCAGCCGCTCAACCTCAACGACGCCAGCGCAAGCAAGGGCTTGCCTGACCAGAACGGGTCCCCAGGCTGATGGGAACAGCAATCCGAAAGCACCTGAAGGACTTCGTCGCCGTGATCTCACTGGTTGTGATTGCCGGCGGCATCACCCTGTTTATCCTCGCGCACCAGAACATTGTTGCCCCGAGCTGGGTCCCAGTGCTGGGTAAGGAGACGTTCACCTTCAAGGCGCAGTTCTCCACGGCCCAAGCAGTGACGCCGGGGCAGGGACAGACCATCAACGTCGCCGGAGTACCAATCGGTCAGGTGACTGACGTGCAGCTCGAGAATGGCCGGGCAGTCGTCAGCATGGAGCTTCAACCCAAGTTCAGAAGCCGCATCCACCCTGATGCCACGATGCTGCTCCGTCCTAAGACTGGGCTCAAGGACATGGTCATTGCGCTGGACCCAGGGACCGCGGCCGGTGGCCCTGCCTTGAGGGCAGGTGATGTTCTTCCCGTCTCACACACGCAGCCTGACGTCAACTTCGACGAGTTCCTCTCCGTGCTTGACGCTGACACGCGCGACTACCTCGTGCTCCTTCTAAACGGGGGCGGACAGGGCCTTGTTAACAATGGGCGCAACCTTGCGCAGGTGCTGCGAAGGTTCGACCCCACTCAGCGAAACATCGCCAAGATCACAAGTCAGCTTCAGTACAGGCAGGCCAACATGAAGCACGTCACTACTTCGCTTGGGCTGCTCCTCAACGAGCTGGGCAAGAAGGACACTCAGTTGGCTAAATTTGTCGACAGTAGCAACGCGGTGCTCGGTGATTTCGCCGCCCAAGAGTCCAACTTGAAGAAGACCATCAGCCTCTTGCCGGGCGCACTCTCGGCCACCAACTCGGCCGTCAAGAACGTCAACAGCTCCTCGCTTATTGCCGGCCCAACACTTGAAGCTCTCCGTCCGTCAGCACGCGGATTGACAGCGGTCCAGGTGGCGTCACAGGACTTCTTCTCCCAGACGATCACTGCGATTCAGACACAACTGCGCCCATTCGCCGCGGCTTCAGGTCCAAGCTCAGTGCAGCCTGCGCTGAGAGACCTAGCCCCAGCCTCCGAGGATCTTGCTGCTGCAGGCCCTGGGCTTGTCAAGACCGGCAAAAGCCTCAACTACGGCCTGAACGAGCTGGCCTACGATCCTGCTGGTGATGTCCCCTCCTACATGTTCGACCTCTTCTGGCTTGGTCACAACACAAGCGCTCAGTTGATCAATCAAGATGCCGCCGGCCCAGTTCGACAGAGTGTGTTCCTGGGCTCGAAGCATGCGTTCACCACGATCTATTCGATCCTGAAGGAAGTCTGCGCTCCCGCGGGTAACTACGCCGTCGGCAGCCCGAGCGCATGGGCTACTGTCGAGCTCCTCCGCCCACCACGGCCATCAACCGTCCCAGCCCCAGTCTGCAAGGGCTCCTAGCTAGTGCAAAAACAAGCACCCACACTTCCGAGGCTCCTTGTCATGGCGACGTTCGCGCTGTCGTGCTTCGGCCTGATTCTGTTCCTCTGGGTCGCGTTCGGTGGTCCAGTTCCCTTTGCAGCAAAGGGCTATCGCGTCAGCGTCAACTTTGAGGCTGCCGGTCAGCTTGCCAGTCAGGCTGATGTTCGGATCAGTGGAGTCCCCGTCGGCAAGGTTGCTTCGGTCTCGCTAGGTAAGGGTAATGCCACCAGGGCCGAGCTCCAGATAGACCCCCGCTACTCGCCGATCCCAGCTGACACTAGGGCGATACTCCGCACCAAGACGCTTCTTGGGGAGACCTATGTAGAGCTCACTCCGGGCAATAGGGCCAACGGGGTCGCACTCGCTGACGGCGCGACGCTCCCTGAGAAGCAGGTCCGTCCACAAGTGACGATTGACAGAATCTTCGCGGCCTTCGATGCCCCAACCCGCAAGGGCTTCCAGGATTGGCAGCAGGGCGCCGCGGCTGGCCTAGCTGGGCGCGGGGGAGACATGAATGATGCTTTCGGCAACTTGCCAGCCTTCACGGATACGGCGGATCAGCTGATGAGCGTCCTCAACAGCGAATCGGCCGCAGTCAAGGGACTTGTCCGAGATACCGGGACTGTGTTCACAGCGCTGACCGAACGCAGCAATCAGTTCCAGCAGCTGATCACAAACTCCAACGCGGTCTTCACCACTACCGCCCAGCGCAACCAGCAGCTCGCTCAGACATTTCAGGTCCTGCCAACCTTTGAGGCCGAGAGCACCAAGACACTCACCCGCCTGAGCGCGTTTGCTCAGGATGCTGATCCGCTGATTCAGCAGCTTCAGCCTGCAGCTGAGCAGCTGAGTCCAATCCTGATCTCTGCTGGCCAGCTTGCGCCGTCGTTGAAGACGGTGACGACCAAGCTCGGTGGTCTTGAGGATGCTTCGACCGCTGGAGTACCGGCGCTCAGTCTGTTCCTCAACGGGGACGCAAGCCACAAGGGCCTGAGCGACGTCCTCGGTCAGCTGGACCCATTCCTGCAACAGCTCAACCCAATGCTCAGCTTCTTGGGTGTCTACAAGGCAACAATCCCAGCGTTCCTTGGCAATGCAGCCGGGACAACCCAAGCAACGGACGGGATTCCGCTTCCGTGGGCTCCGACTGGAGCTCATTACCTGCGCGCCTCAGCACCCCTCAACCTCCTTTCGCTGGTTGCCTTCCCAGACCGGCCGACCACTAACCGGACGACCCCTTATTTCAGCGCGTCAGGTGGGGTCCTTCCAAGCAGCTTCCAGCTGAAGGGCTACCAAATCAGTCAGTGCAGCGGTTCGGTCGTTCCTAACGCTCCCGCCACGGCTGACGCCCCGGACCATCCTGTGGGGCCCTTTGATGCGGACGCGACCCTCGCTCAGGCCATTAAGGCGATGGCTTTCTCGGGCACAACGAATGCTCCGTTCCATCCCGCGTGCACGCTGCAGGACAACGTCAGTGGCTTCTCCCAGCTGTTCCCGGAAATCGCAGCGGCTCCCTGAGCACGCTCTGAGGGTCTGAGGCGGTCAAACGGCTATGTCCCAAAGCCCAGAGCAGACTGGCCGTCTCTCATTGGCACTGACTGCGCTTTCACATTTCTGCGCCGCCAACAGGCGGGTCGTGGCGCTCTTCGCCGTTGTTGTGGGGTTGAGCTTCGCTGGGGCAGCGCTCTTCGGCCTGAAGCCTTCTGCGGGGACCGACTCGCTAGTCCCCAAGGCCAGCGCGGCCGCAGCGTCCACAGATCAAATCCGGGCGAGGTTCGGCGACGACACTATTGCTGTGATGGCGCAGGAGAACCTGCGCGAGCTTCTGCTGACTACGGACATCGGTCGGCTGCTTCAGCTTGAGGGCTGCCTCGGGGGGAATGTTCCCAAAGGTGCACAGCCATATGGGGGAGCGGATAGTCCCTGTGCGAGGATCGCCAAGAGCGGCTCTGTTAAGCGTGTCTACGGTCCAGCGACCTTTATCAACGAGGCCGCTAACCAGCTAACTGCTGCGCTGAGCACCGAGCTGAAGGGAGCTGCGATCCGTGTCGAGACCGCATCTGCCAAGGCCCGTCGTGACGCTCTCGCAGCAGGAAAGACCCAGCAGGAGGCCGCCGCGGCGGCGGCAGCAGCCGGCGAGGCCGAGCAGAGGAAGTCAGCCGCACTACTTACCCAGCTTCAAGTCCAGACGGGGATCAAGGGCCTTCCCAGCATCGCGAACCAGGACTTTGTTTCGCTGGTTGCCTTTGATGCCAGCCGCGGGGTCGGTCAGCCCAAAGCTCAGTTCTCAGGCCTGTTCCCCTCAGCTGAAGCCGCGCTGGTCCAGGTGCGTCCACGAGCGGGCCTGACTGATAACGCCAAGCGGGAGCTCGTGAAGAACGTTGAGGCGGCAACTCGGATGTCGGACTTCCATCTGCGCAATGGGCATTACGTCGTCACTGGAGCCAGCGTGCTAGCCGACTCACTCGCCGATGAGGTTGCGGCAGGCGCACTTCCATTGCTTCTTGCAGCGGCACTGCTGATGGCGCTAGCGCTCGGTCTAGCGTTCCCAGTGCGAGCAAGACTACTTCCGCTGCTCCTTGCCTTACTGACCACATCTTTGGTGTTCGGGGGGATGGCCCTGCTAGGGCTGTCGTTCACCGTGGCTGCGGTCGGCGGCGTGCCGGTCCTGATCGGATTGGCAGTTGACTACGCGGTTCAGCTTCAGGCAAGAGCGATTGAGTTAGAGCAGTCGACCGGTGCCTCTGTGGAGGAAAGCGTTGTCGAGGCGACTGGGGTTGCCGGGCCGCCAATTGTTGCTGCGGCAATGGCTACCGCGGCGGGGTTCCTGGCCCTGATGCTGTCGCCTGTGCCCATGGTTAGGGGCTTTGGACTTGTTCTCGTCGCGGGAGTCGGGATTGCGCTTTTGGCAGCGTTTGCCGTCGGCTCAGCTGGGCTGGCCGGAGGGCTAGCCGCATCGAACCTCACTAGCCGGGCAGCGGATTGGATTGACTCGGCTGGCCTTGGGATCAAGGGACTTGCCACGCCTTTGGCTGAGCGCTTGAAGGGTAAGGACCGCGGATCCACTATTGCGGCGCGCTTGATGCGTAATCCGGGGCGAGTCTTGCTCATTGCGCTGGCACTATCGCTGGCCGGTTGGGCCGTTGAGGGAAACCTCGCGGTGGAGTCAGACATTACGAGGCTTGTTCCGTCAGGCACGCCAGCGCTTAGGAACCTTGAGGCGCTGCAGGCACAGACAGGTGTTGCGGGTGAGGTGGATCTGCTCTTGACGGGAACAGGGGTAACCGATCCTGCGACGCTGAAGTGGCTTGCCGGTGTTGAGTCAGGCGCATTGCAGCGGTGGGGTTATTCGCCCAAGACTGGTTGCCGTGGGGCTGCGCTATGCCCTGGCGTCTCCCTGACTGACCTTGTCAGTGGGAGTGGGTCATCAGCCGAGACCAAGGCGGCCCTTGCGGCTGTCCCGGAATACTTCAAGTCGGCGGTCATTACTGCCAACGGTGATGCGGTTCTGACGAGCTTTGGCGTGAGGCTGATGCCGCTGGCGGACCAACAGGCAGTGTTTGATGACTTGCGCGAGCGTGCCAAGACTGCCCCGGCTGGGATTACGGCACAGGTGGGCGGCCTGCCAGTGATAACTGCCTCAGCGAACGAGCGTCTCTCAGATGCCGGGTCCCGGAGGCTGATTACCTTGGTCGCGCTCCTCGGAGCGGCTCTAGTTCTGTTTGTTGCCCTTCGGTCAGCGCGACGCATCGCGGTTCCGATCGCGGCAACTGCGCTCGCAACTGGCTGGGCCACGCTCACCCTGTGGATTTTGGGGATTGACCTGAATCCTTTGTCAGCAGCGCTCGGTGCTCTGGTCATCGCCATCGGAACTGAATTCGCGGTCTTGCTCTCAGAGCGCTCAAGGGCTGAACAGCTCAAGGGCGTAAGTGTGGAGGCTGCTCTGACGCACGCTTTTGCTACGACGGGTCGGGCCATTGGCGTGTCCGCGCTCACGGTGATCACTGGTTTCGGAGTTCTGCTCCTGAGCGATATTCGGGTTCTACGCGACTTTGGACTTGCCACGGTTGTTGATCTTCTTGTGGCGCTGGCAGCAGTTGTGATCATCGTTCCTGCAATGGTCAGAGTGCTTGACCGGCGAGGGAATCAGACCTAGTGAAAAGGCAATCCAGGCTAGCCGGGGTTGTAGTGCTCGCTGTCATCGGAGTGTCGATTCTGGTGGCCACCTCCGAGCACAAGGGGAGTGGGGCTCGAGGGCCTGCTGTGGGGAGCTCAATGCCGGTGTTTGCAGCACCGCTTGCCCTGTCGACCCTCGTGGGAGATGTCAACATTTCTGATTCGGCCTGTGGGGTCAAGCTGAAGGGTGCTTTCACATCCTGCTCCGCGCTCAAGAAAGGGCAAATGATTCTTGGTTTTGTGACGGTCTCTGACAGGGAATGTGCCGGACTTGCCGACTCCTTCCAGCTCATCTCAATGGAATATCCGAGTATTAGCCCCGTACTGGTTGGACTCCAAGGCTCTCGCAGTCAGCTGCGCAAGTTTGCGCGCCGGGCTCCCGGTGTGACGGTCGTGCAGGACCGTGACGGCGCACTGTCTACGCGTTACGGGATTGCTGTCTGTCCGACAGTTGTTGTCGCTGCTCGCGGAGGTGAGGTTCTTGGAACGCTGATCGGCTCGGACACAACAAATCCGGTCTGGCTCTTGAGCAGGGTCTACTCATTGATCAGAGCCGACTTACTGAAATCAGCCCCACAGCGCTGATGGAGGCAATCCGGGGAAGCGTCAGTGAGGAGTTGGCCGCAGAACTCCCCGGCATTGGGATCCTCTGGGTTCCGGTCGCGGGGGGCGCACGCGCTGATTCGCTTGGGCTTCAGCTCGAACTGGACCACGCCGCAGACCGAATTACAGGCGCAACCGCAGTTCTCGCAACCACAGAACCGATTGCAGCCCATTACAGGGCCCTCAGAGCCCAGCTGGGAATGGATCCGGACTCTGGCTCCGGAACTCTTGAATCGATCGTCAGAAGGCGTCTGTTGGAGGGCGGCTTCCGCGCAGACGGAATACCAGGCGATGCACTGGCTCTGACGACACTGGAGACGGGAGTTCCGCTTTGGGCGCTTGCCCTAGAACCAGCTCAAACGGGTGATCCGACAATCGACCCCGCGCTGTCCTTAGACGTTGACAAGAAAACGGGCGCCGTCTCTATCTTCAACGGAGACCTTCCCGTTTGCGCTCTGTTCGGCGAGCCGGTATCCGGGGCAGTGGTATCCAAGAAGTCTGGGTCGTTCTTGATTGTTGCCCTGGTTGCTCCAGGGGTTCTGTCAGAGGTCTGCGAGCTCGCGGTTGGGCGGGCCGTCGAGCTCTGCCAATCGACCTGAAAAGAGGTGGCGCTGTCCGTGGTTACCGCTGGTAACCTTGAGCTGTCGTGAGCGTCATTGCACCAGCACCCGAGCTTGTCCCAAGGGTCCCCTCGACCCTCGAGGCTGAACGCAGCGCGCGAAGGGCACTCCGGGCCCAGATTGGCAAGCTTGAGGCTCAAACAGCACTACTTGTTGCTCAGGCTCATCCTGTTGCTCTTGGCCTTCCAGCATTGCGGGGCGGGGTTCCACGACTTCAGTCGCTCGCAGTCCTTGAGGCCCGTAGGGACCTGATGGCAAACCGACTTGAGGATGCTCGCCGGACGCTGAGCCAGTTGCGGCAGCGGGAGGAGGAGGCCAGGGGGCAGGTGGAGTTGATGCTGGCTGATCCCAAGGCGTATCGCTGGCTTCGCGTTTCCCGTCAGGATGCCGGGCTAGTTGGGTGCGGTCACTGGCATGTGCGCCCCCGGCTTGGGCTGATCGGCATGCTCGCCGGCTGGTGGCACGTGAAGATCTCATCCGGTTGTCCCTTACCCGGCCACAGCGGCAAGCGCCGCACTCTCGCCACACAGTGAGGGCCCACTAGATGGGTAAGCGTTCACGCCGCCGCGCGGGCGTTCCCACTGCGGCGCCCAAAGTGGGATTGGATCCAAAACACACCCACTCTTCGTCGGCCAATGCTGCTGGTTCGGGAGTCCCAACCGAAGACGGGCCGCCCCCACCGCCATGGGCGCCACTACCGCTGACTGAGGTCGCCGTAGGAGTAGGCCTCGTAATGGCTGTCGGAGGCTTTGTCGCTGGAGGGCGAACAGGGACTGGAATCCTGATCGTGGGTCTTCTGCTCGGATCGCTTGCTGGCTTTGAGCAGTCGCTGCGCGAGCACCGCGCTGGCTTCCGATCACATGCTGCCGTCCTTGCTGGACTACCGGCTTCGGTGCTCGTCGGAGTTATGGCACTCCTAGGCGCCCCGGGAGTTGTGATCCCACCTGTTGCAGTAGGCGTGTTGATCGCCTGCTACCTACCCCTGCGGTCTGACTTCAGCCGAAGGCAGGCTGACAGAGACCTCTAGGAGCTAACTGACTTCAGGTTAGGTTCTGTCTGAAGGCGATCGGCAAGTTCAGTGCGCTGGCGTTGTGTGAGCGTTCCAACAGTGCGGGTCTCGGAAATCCTCGACTTGGCAAGGAACCGGCGGCAGCGGGTTACACCCCAGCGGCGCTGGCATGAGAGAAGGTCGGCGACGGTCATACTTTCGACTTCCCAAGGATTGCTGAGCAGGACGCCCGCGAGCTCAGTTTCCCCGGAGGCAATGTTTCGTTTGAGCGCTGCTCTGGCAAGACGAACGCGGTTGGCTCTGGCAAGGGCGACCAGGTGCTGTGGCTCTGTTTTTGCTGCGGGCTGTGACTTGACGCTCATATTGAAATTCCTCCCATGTTGTAGGGCGTCAGCACACATTCCCGGTAGGGAAAGCTACGCCCGGGGCAGCGGGGGCCGTCCTGCGTTTTCATCTAAAAAGACCTCTTCAGTTGTCGTCCTCCAACGGCAACCGGATACAGGGGGGAACTTATAGGAAAGGGTCAAATGAGCAAGGCCCCGAGCCTCAGAACATTCGCTCTTTGCTGGTATTACGTGCGATATTTGGTCCGACTGAAGCGAATCTCGCGATCTGACAGTCCGTCAGTCGGAAGGAAGGGGCCCGTGTTCGGCTTCAAATGTATTTTTGACGGACGCGAACGCGCCAAGTGCGCGATCAATGACCGCGTCGTCATGGGTTGCCATGACGCTTGTGCGTAACAGTGCTCCGCCTGGCTGTACAGCGGGGTGAATAGCGACGTTGACGAAGACTCCAGCGTCGTAAAGAGCCTTCCAGAGGAGGATCGCTTTCCAGTCATCTTCGACTAGCACTGGGACGACCGGTGTGATCCGGCCCCCCTCGCTGCGGATCACCTTGAACCCAATGGCTTCAAGGCCATCGGCCAACCGCCTTGCGTTTTGAAGCAAACGGGCGAAGAGCTCCTTGCCCTCATCTGAGTCGATGATCTTCAGCGCAGCATTGGTGGCTCCAAGGGCTGCGGGTACACCTGACGCTGTGAAGATGTACGAGCGGCTCGATACGCGCAGGTAGTCAACGACATCTGCATCGCCGGCGATGAAGCCACCGCAGGAAGCAAACGACTTTGAGAACGTTCCCATCCGAAGGTCGACCTTGTCCGTGATGCCAAACATTTCGCTCGCGCCCGTGCCCGTTGCACCAAGGACGCCAACCGAATGAGCCTCGTCAACCATAAACCTCGCGCCGTACTGCTTGGCGAGATCGGCAATCTCGGGCAGTGGCCCAATGTCGCCCTCCATTGAGTACAGGCCCTCTGCCACAACAAGCACTCCGCCGCCATCCTCGGAAGCACGCTGCAGCTGCCGTTCGAGCTTGTCCAGCCGGTTGTGTCTAAAAGGGCGAAGCTTGGCCTTGGACAGCATGATTCCGTCGAGGATTGACGCGTGCGCTGCCGAGTCCACAACGACAGTGTCGCCAACGCCGAGAAGGGTCCCAAGAGCGCCCATGTTGGCTTGGTGCCCGGTGGTGAAGACGATTGCGTCTTCGGTCCCCATCCAGCGCGCTAGGTGCTCCTCTAGCTCCACATGGAGTGGGGTGGTGCCGTTCAGGAGACGTGACCCAGTCAGTCCGGTCCCATATTTGTCTAGGGCAGCTCGGGCGCCTTCGATGACCCGTGGGTCGCCGGTCAGGCCTAGGTAGTTGTTTGAACCGAGCATGACTCGCTCGGCGCCCTCCATCTCAACTATCGGGGCAGCGGGGGACTCAACCAGGCGGAAGTAGGGAAGGAGATCCGCGTCCCGGGCAGCTTTGAGCTGCTCTTCGCGGTCGTGGCCTCGAACTTTGGAGAAGACATCAGGTGGAGTCGGCATCGTCGGGATGTAGGGTGCCTCTTGTGTCGGTCGAGATAACCCCAACAGCGTCCCGGAAGGACATGCGGGCCTTCGTTGAACTTCCTTACCGGCTCTATCGTAACGAGCCGATGTGGGTGCCTCCACTCAGATTTGAGCGCAAACAGGTTCTGAACAGGAAGAAGAACCCGTTCTTCCATCACGCCGAGGCCGAGTACTTCCTTGCCCGCAGGAATGGCAAGGTGGTCGGGCGACTGAGCGCACATATCGATCGCAACCTGAACGACTTCCAAGACAACCGCTGGGGTCTCTTTGGATTCTTTGAGTGTGAGGACGACCAGGAAGCCGCCACAGCGCTGATCACAGCTGCCTCTGACTGGTTGCGCGAGCGGGGCCGTGACCGGGTGGTGGGCCCAATGAGCTTTACGACCAACGACGAGTGCGGAATCTTGATCGATGGGTTCGACCTGCCCCCATCAATTCTCACGGACTGGACAATGCCTTATTACCCTGGCCTGCTTGAGGGCACTGGCCTGAAGAAGGTCATGGACACCTACATGTGGAGCCTCTATGTCGATGACCGCGAGAGCGTTCATCCGGCGATCTTCCAGATGGCCGATGAGGTCAAGACCAAGTTTGGAATTGACGTACGCCCGATGAACAAGAGGAAGCTGAAGGATGAGATTCCCAAGTTCATTGAGGTCTACAACGAGGCCTGGGCTCGTAACTGGGCCTTCGTTCCCGTGGAGCGCGAGGAAGCCGTTCACTACGCCAAGAACCTCAAGCCAATCATGGACAAGAACTGGGCTTACATCGCCGAGAAGGATGGGGAAGTGGTCGGTGCCTCGCTTACGCTCCCGGACTTCAACCAAGTCCTCGCTCACCTCAACGGTCGGCTGCTTCCCTTCGGCTGGCTCAAAGCTCTCTGGTACCAGCACAAGATCGACCGAGTGCGAGTGTTTGCGCTAGGCGTGCGGAAGGAATACCAGCATGCAGGCGTAGCGGCCAAGATGTACGCGCTTCACTACGACGCGGCAGAGCGCACACCTCAGTCCTGGGGTGAGACCGGCTGGATCTTGGAAACAAACATCCCAATGAATAGGGCGATGGAGGGAATGGGCGGGAAGATCATCCGCAAGTATCGGATGTACGAGCAACTTCTTGAGCCTGACGCCCAGCCGCAGGACCCCCAGCCTTTCGGGGGCTGACCCGGCTCCGACCGCGGCGGTAGGCATCATCGCTCTCGA
>JBAXCW010000007.1:0-14066 GCA_037141275.1 Actinomycetes bacterium | reverse complement strand
CCAACTCTGGGTCCCGTAGTCCACTGACGTCATTGATGATCACCGCCCCTGCTTCGATGGCCGCCCTTGCTACCAGCGGCTTGTATGTGTCCACCGAGACGATGGCTCCCAACTCGCCTGCCACTCGCTCAATTACTGGGACTACCCGGTCAACTTCGTCCTGGGCATCAACTGCTGGCTTGTTTGTGATTCCGGACTCACCACCAATGTCGATGATGTCTGCTCCGTCCGCGAGCAGACGCGAAGCCAGCTCAACACGGTCATCCACCGTCTTGGCGCCGCTAACGTCGGAGAAGGAGTCAGGGGTGGCGTTCACGACCCCCATTAGCCACGGGCGGTCCTCAATGACCAGCGTTCGGTCGCAGGCAGGAACTTCGAACCGGGTCATGCTGGAACAGCTGGAACCGAAACACCCTCAGCTTCGGCCTCGGCAATGAAGGCGGAGACCTCAAGCGCCTTGCGGTCCTCATCCCAGCCAAGCTCGTTGCCAAGTGCGTCTGCGACACGCGCTGCTACTCCTGAGCCAATGTCAGCTGCTTCACGTCCTGCTAGCAAGGCCAACCTCGTGCGCCGAAGCAGAACATCGGCCACCGTCGCCGCCTGCTGCTCGCGAACGGCCCAGACAACCTCGGCGAGGATGTCATCCAGCCCAGCAACCACCGGCTGCGCAAGCTCGCCTCGCTCTGCCGCCACTGCCAGGACCCCTTCCGCGGCCTTGCCATAACGGCCAGCAAGAGCAGCGTACGAAGTGTCGGGAACACCCTCAACGCGGGGCAGGTCCTCTGGAGCGATTGGTCGACCAAGCGCGGTTTCACGCGTCCGGCAAGGCGCATCTGCGCCTTCGCGGGCGACAATCCTGTCGACGGTCATTTCAGCCATTGCGCGCCAAGTAGTCAGCTTCCCGCCGGTGATGGTGATCATCCCGGAGGACGTTTCATAGAGCTCTGCCTTGCGTGAAATGTCCACTGACTTCTTGCCCTCGGCGGGAGCGATCAGAGGCCGCACGCCGGCGAAGGCCCCGGCAACATCGCCAGGCCCAAGATCCGTCTCGAAGAACTCGTTGACAGCGTTGAGGAGATAGTCCACATCAGTATCCGAGGGCGGAACATTCTCCAAGGACTCGGACTCATAGTCGTTATCGGTCGTCCCAATTAGAGAGCGCCCAAGCCACGGCAGAGCAAAGATTGAGCGCCCCTCTCCAGCGGGCACGATCACACCAGAGTTCAGTGGCAGAAGATCTCGGTCAATCAGGATGTGAGTCCCGCGACTCGGTCGGATGCGAGGGACTTCAGCCTCGTCACGGAGTTCACCAGGCCGCAGCCGGTCAGCCCACACTCCGGTCGCATTGATGACATGGGCGGCCTTAATCGTCACCTCTCCGCCACCGGAGATCTCCGCCGTCACGCCGGTAGCGCGTCCACCGGACTCAACAAGTCCAGTGACATTGACGCGGTTGGCTACGACAGCTCCCCAGCGGCATGCCTCCTCAAGCACGGTCAGGACAAGTCGAACATCGTCCGTTTGGCAGTCATAGAACAGGTATCCGCCCGTCGGATTGCGGTCCTTCAGCGCTGGCAGGAGGTTGACAACTTCCTCCCCACTGATTTCTCTGTGCCGGTCTGGACTCCAGTCGGCTGGGTCCGGCTCGACATCCGCAGCATCTTTCCTCTTACGCGCACTGCGTAGCGTTGGCAAAGCCAAGCCGTCGTACATGTTGAGCGCAACTCCCACGAGCCGGTCGGGGTGCTCACCCTCAAAGGCCGGGACAACCATCTTCAGTGGCTTGACCAAATGCGGCGCCATGTGGACGTTGACCTGTCTCTCCAACAGTGCTTCGCGAACAAGCCCAAGGTCAAAGCTTTGGAGATAACGCAGTCCGCCGTGGACTAGTTTGCTCGAACGGCTCGACGTGCCAGAGGCATAATCGTTCCGCTCAACTAGGGCAACGCTGTATCCCCGTGAAGCCGCGTCGAGGGCAACTCCTGCTCCTGTGATCCCACCGCCAACGACTAGGACGTCGAAGGACTGCGTGGTCAGGGCTTTGAGGGCTTGGTCTCTGCTGAGCATTACTTCCTACAGATTAGAACGCCAATCGGCCGCCCAAGCCAAAGGTGATTAGAGCGACTGAACCTCAGCGGTGATTTCGCCGACCGATTCCTTGGCGTCACCGAACAGAAGCGATGTCTTCTCGTCGTAGAACAGAGGGTTGTCGATGCCAGCAAAGCCGGCTCCCATCGAACGCTTGAGGACAACTACTGCGCCCGCGTTACTTACCTCGAGGATCGGCATTCCGTAGATCGGGGATTCCGGAGAGTCCTTGGCTGCAGGGTTAGTCACATCGTTGGCACCAATGACCAAAACAACATCCGTGCGAGGGAACTCAGGGTTGATGTCGTCCATCTCCTTGAGCTGGTCGTAAGGAACATCGGCTTCGGCAAGTAGAACATTCATGTGACCTGGCATACGCCCGGCAACTGGGTGGATGCCAAACCGAACCTCGACACCCTTGCCCTCAAGGACACGTGTCAGCTCCTTGACTGCGTGCTGTGCCTGAGCGACAGCCATGCCGTATCCGGGGACGATCACCACGAGCCGCGCGAAGGCGAGCTGGATAGCGACATCTTGGGCGCTGGTCGACCGAACGCTCTTGCCTTCACTGTCGTCGTCACCACCGCCGGTAGCGATTGTTCCGCCACCGAATCCACCCGCGATGATTGAAGGTACCGAGCGATTCATTGCCACTGCCATCAAGTTGGTGAGGATCGTGCCTGACGCGCCGACGATCATTCCGGCGACAATCAGCACTGTGTTCTGAAGCGCAATCCCTGCAGCAGCGGCCGAGAGACCGGTGAACGCGTTGAGCAGTGAGATGACGACGGGCATGTCAGCGCCGCCGATAGGCAGCACGACAAGGTTGCCAAGCAGTGCCGCCGAGACGAGGATGCCGATGAAGAGCCCTTCGGACACGCGTCCTGTCGCGATGAGTACGGCGCAGCCGATTGAAATCAGAAGCAGGGCGAGGTTGATGAACTGCTGGCCTGGGAGCTGAATTGGACGCCCCGGAAGGATCTCCTGGAGCTTGCCGAAGGCGATATTGGAACCCCAAAATGAAACTGACCCGATGATCGCGGCGAAGAGTGTCGGGATCAGCACTTTGAGGTCGGGATTTGCGCCCAGTGGGCCGTGGATTGCGTGACGGTATTCAGCCCAGGAGATCAGCGCTACGGCGCCACCGCCCACGCCGTTGAAGAGCGCGACCATCTGTGGGACCGCGGTCATCTTGACCTTGACTGCTGAAGGGATCCCGATGGCAGTGCCGATAACGAGGCCCAGCACGATCAGCCACACATCCTGCGTGCTGTTGATGACTGGAATGCCGCTTGGGCCGTTGCCGATCAGGGTCGCAACGACAGCGATCACCATGCCGACGGCGGCAATCTTGTTTCCGCGAACGGCAGTGTTAGGACCGGTCAGACCGCGCAGGCCAATGATGAAGAGGGTGAACGCAACGATGTAGAGCGCGTTGACGAAATCGGGGCTGCGGAACCAGACGGTGGCGAGGGTCATGACTCAACCTCGTCGGCTGGCGCTTCTTCCTTGACCGGTTCCGGCTTGCGCTTGAACATCGAGAGCATCCGGTCAGTTACAAGGAAACCGCCGATCACGTTGATCGTTCCGAAGGCGATCGCAATAACAAGGATGACCTTCGAGAGGACTCCAGTTGACTGCGAAACGACCAGAAGTCCACCAACAAGGACGATGCCGTGAATGGCGTTGGTGCCTGACATGAGCGGCGTGTGAAGCGTGTTTGGCACCTTCGAGATGACCTCAAAGCCAACGAAGGCTGCGAGAACGAGGATTGCTATTTCGGTAAGAAGATCCATGGTTTCCTTTGGCTACTGGCCGGCCGCGGCCTTGGCGCCTTCGTTGACGATCTGACCGCCCTTGGTGATGCACGATCCCGAAATGATCTCGTCCTCAAAGTCAAGTGCGAGATTCCCATCCTCGCCGGTCATAAGACCAAGAATTGACTCGATGTTCTTGGCGTAGAGCTGTGATGCGTGCTCGGCCATTGTCGAAGGAATGTTCAGCGGTGCGCAGATCTTCACTCCCGAGTGAATGATCGTCTGGCCCGGTTGCGTGAGTTCACAGTTTCCGCCAGCCTCGCCTGCGAGGTCAACAACAACTGAGCCTGGCTTCATGCCCTCAACAGCGGCAGCAGTTACCAGCTTGGGTGCTGGTCGGCCCGGAACGAGAGCCGTTGTGATGACGACGTCAACCTTGCCGATTGCCTCTGTGAGAAGTTCCTGCTGGCGAGCGCGCTGCTCGTCGGTTAGCTCCTTGGCGTAGCCACCTTCACCTTCAAGGTCTCCACCAAGGTCAAACTCAAGGAACTTGGCTCCGAGCGACTCGACCTGTTCCTTGACCGCCGCGCGGACATCGAAAGCTTGGACCACCGATCCGAGGCGGCGAGCTGTGGCGATTGCCTGAAGCCCAGCAACTCCGGCTCCAAGGACAAGAACGGTTGCGGGACGAATAGTGCCAGCTGCAGTCATCAGCATTGGGTAGAACCGGCCGAGCTCTTGAGCGCCGATCAGCGCTGCTCGGTAGCCGGCAACGTTGCTCTGCGAAGACAGTGCGTCCATTGACTGCGCGCGGCTGATCCGCGGAACGGACTCCATCGCAAACGCGGTTACGCCGGAAGCGGCAAGTGCCTTCACGCCCTCCCCGTTACTCAGGGGCTGAAGGAATCCAACAAGTACGGAGTCCGACCTGAGGGCTGAGGTCTCCTCAAGTGAAGGTGGGGCAACAGCTACGACCACGTCGGCTGCGATGACTTCGCTGCGGGCGGAGGCGATCTTGGCGCCAGCTTCAGCGTAAGCCGCGTCGGGCAGCATGGCGCCGGCGCCGGCACCGGCCTCGACGATTACCTCGTGACCGGCCTTGGTCAGCTTGGCAACGACGTCAGGAACGAGAGCTACTCGCTGCTCTCCCACTGCTGTCTCTTTTGGGACACCGATTCTCATTGGCGCGAAAATCTAGCGGTTGGCTCCACTGAAGGCCCTCACGAGCACTCCAAGGAGGTGCCCTGCGACCACCGCAGTCCTTACGGACGCGACTCTCCCAGCGTCGATCCTGACGCGCTTGACCCTTATGGCCTCTGCCTTTTTAGCCTTCTTCCTGTTGGCCGCGGAGGCCGTGCTAGGGCCCGCAACGGATTCTGTTGCTATCCCGGAGCGTGGCGCCCCAAAACGCCCTTGAGTCCCCACGATCACAATCGGCAGGTTGCTTGTGCTCTCGGCGAGGAGGACCTGCGCGGTGACCCAGACGGGTGTCTGACGCGACGCAGAATGTCCTCCGGAGGCCGGCGCATAGTCAATCCGTCCGGATGGCTGAGCGCAACTCAGCAGCCATCTGGCGCCGCTATGTGCGGCCGCACCTGACCCTGCAAGACCGAATGCCTTGAGTCCCAGAATCCCCATCGCGGTTGACTGAGCATTTGCCCCTGATGTAGCCGAGCCTCCGAAGCCCCCACCGCCTGCTTGGGCTGAGAGGAGGAACGCGTGGGCGCGACGGATTACCGCATCACGACTTTGACCCGCGGAGCGCAGGGCCTGGAGGACTGCCCCCGTGGTGTCAACATCGCCACTTCGCGAAATGGGCCCTCTCGGCGAGATAGAGAAGCCTCCATCGCGTTGCTGCTGACGCCCGAGCCAGAGCGCTGCTCGGCTCAGCGCCCGGTCAGTACTCGCAACGCCACCGGCCCGGAGCGCAAGGATTGCGAAGGCGGTCAAGTTGACGGAGGGGTCTCCCGGGCCGTAGTAGTTGACCGCCCCAGACTTACCGATGCGGGCGCGGACCTCAGCGACCAAATTGTGCCCGCCAAACTCGGGCGGGTTCGCACCGGCAGCCGCAGCGGCAAGCGCAAGCCGCTCCTCCCAGCCCGCCCGCTCTTCCGGCGAGTCACTTGTCTGGGACAGCATCTGCGCGGAATCCGAAACAAGAGCATCGGTAATCGACCGCCCCCCCGGCTTGTGAACACTTGAGAGGTTATCCCCTGCCGCAGCGAGGGCCAGTGCCGCCCATGCGGTCTCCCGCGGGGATGAAGTCGACCCGCTACCCGGAGACTCGGGGAACCCGCCGTCACGGCTCTGCGCTGCAAGCAGCCATCTAAGGCTCCCCGCCTTAACTGATCCACCATCTGATGCAGAAGAGGTGGCGTTGTGGCCACTCCCGGCGAGCGTGGGAAAAGCGAACGCAATCGCTAGAAGTGCGGGGACGGCAATCCCTTGCATCGGAACTCCAGGCGGCAGCCAGACTGGCTCGAGCTTCTGTGATGCGCGCCGAACCGCTGAGATCAGGGCTGGACCGAATGCGATTGCGAAGACAGCATTCCCAGCTGCGTGAGCGATGTTCCAGGGCAGGGAAGTAATTGAGTAGGCAATCAGCGTCGACTCCTTTGGCGTCCCGCCGTAAAGGAGCCACTGTGAGACATCCATGACCACGCCGTAGCCAAGCCCGGCTAGGGCTCCGGCCGCGGCGAGTTGCCATCGGCCGATTCTCCCCCGGGTGACCTTTGCGAGCAGCGCGCCGAAAAGTCCCACCAGTCCCCACGCGAACATCTGCCATGGCGTCCAAGGGCCTTGCCCGAAGACCATGTTTGAGACCAGCGCGGTCAGAGCACCGACCGCAAAGCCAGGTGAGGCCCCAAGGGCAAATCCGGCAATCAGGACGATGTCTGTGGTCGGCTTGACGTTTGGTAGCGGTGCAAATGCCAGCCGCCCAGCAACGGCCAAGGCTGCGAGCGCCGCGACTAGGGCCAGTGACCGAGCCGACATCTGCCCCCGCTCAAATGCCACTAGCTGTGTGCCTAGAGCAAGCAAGAGAAGGGCCATTGAGGCGAGCCCCCAGCTCATCCCCCCACCCCGATCGATTTGAGTAGGTCCGCTCCCTGCTGCGGCAGCAGTGCCCCAGCGGCCCCATCCAGGATGCGGGCGGTCTCCGTCGCGAAGTACCAGCCGCCAGTCAGGACATCAACACTGGGGGCATCCACGAGCAGAGTGCCCTCTCCCATCAGAACGGTTCTCTCGGCTGCGGCTGCAGCGAGCTCAGGATCGTGCGTCGCGACAACAACCGCTGCTCCCTGATTGGCGTGGTAACTAATCCGTGCGAGGAGCCCCTCGGCGTTACCCATGTCCATCCCTCTCGTTGGCTCGTCCAGGAGAACCACGGCAGGCGGCTCAACCTCAGGACTGGAAGCCGTAACGAGGGCGAGTGCTGCCCGCTGCACCTCGCCGCCTGAAAGATCCCGTGGATGCCTGTCAGCTAGCCCAGCCAGACCTGCCTCCTCAAGCAGCTCCATAGGCACACAGTCGCCGAGTCGCTCACCCGCAAGATAGGCGCCTGGCGTCTGCGAAAGGTATGCCACCCGGCCGCTGACCGCAGTGCTTCCTCGCGAGGGTTGAAGCAGGCCTGCCGCGTGACGCAGAAGCGTTGACTTGCCGGCCCCGTTACGGCCCATCAAGGCGATCACCTCACCAGGCTTGAGGGTCAGGTCGATCCCCTTTAGGATTGCGCGGCCATCAGGGCGTTCGTCCCATAGCCCGGAAATCGAGAGCGCTGCGTCTGCGCCGGGATTCTTCCTAGAGAACCTCCCCGCCAACCTTGATCTCTTTCTCCCTAGTGCCAGCGTCTCCTCGGGCCCGGGGCTGACCGCAGTGAACCCTTGGCGAGCGAGCGAAGCCCTAGCTTCCTTGACCGAGATGGGGAGATCGTTAAGACCAGTAGCGGCAAACAGCCGTGCCGCCGGAGTGCTGAGGGACCCAGCGCCGGCGCTTCCCCAACGGAGGAACTCCTCTGGCCCCGCGTCGCAGGCGATCGCACCATCAGCCAACGCCAAGACTCTGTCCGCTGCGGGCAAGAGCCGCTCCAAGCGCTGCTCCGCCACGACCACGGTGATGCCCTGTTCCTCATTTAGACGCCGGAGGGTCCACGCGAGGTCATCAGCTGCGACCGGATCCAGCTGTGAAGTGGGCTCGTCCAAGATAAGAACGGCTGGTCGTACCGCGAGGGCCGCCGCAATGGAGACGCGCTGAAGCTCCCCTCCGGAAAGGTCTTGGAGTCGCCGGTCTAGAAGATCGCCAATGCCGAGCAGCAGGGCAACCTCCTCTACCCCCCTTGCGGTTGACGCCGCACCATTACCCCGACTCTCAAGGGGGAGCGCAAGCTCAGCTCTAACAGTGTTCATCACTACCTGACGCTCAGGATCTTGCAGAACCGTTCCACAGACCCGGGCGATTCCAGCTGGGCCGTTATCCCGAGTGTTCAAACCGCAGACGACGATGCTCCCCGCAGCCGTACCGCCATCAAAGGCTGGGGCGAGGCCTGCAATGGCCCTGACCAGCGTTGACTTGCCAGCTCCAGACGTTCCAGCGAGAACGACAAACTCCCCTTCGTGGATGGAGACAGTGATGTCAGCTAGTGCTTGCCCGGTGCTGTCCGGATGCTTGTAGGAAAAACCGGCAAGTTCAATTGCTACCCGCCTTTCCATCAGCCTCCAACCCCTCTCCGCTCAAACAGGGGTGCAACAAGAACGAGGGGAAGTACAACGACTGTCACTGCGAGGCCGAGCCCCCAAGCTGCGCGGATCGAGCTTGCACTCTGAAAGTCAACCCAACCACCGATCAAGGCTCCCGTCACCAGAACGCAGCAGGCGATGCTGGAGGTCAACAAGGCGAAGTCATGCCGCGACCACGGTCGGTATGTGCGCGGGGCGAGACACGGACCCTCCCCAAGACCACGCAGCTCAAGGGCAGCAGCAGCATCAGTAGCGCGGTCGAGTGCCCCAGTAGCGATCGATGACACCAAGTCGAAGCGGGATACGGCAAGGGTCCTCGGGACCGACTTGCGCGCTTCAGCCATCCGAGCACCATCCGCGGCAAGCAGCGGCATCAGTCGGCCTGCCACAGAAGCGGCTAGACCAAATCGGCCGCTCCGTCTTCTGACCAGACCGAGCAGCTCATCCTGATCAACTACAGCGGTGAACAGAACGGCAGCCAAGCTGACCAATACAACCCGCAGTCCAAGAACTGCCCCATAGACAAGACCCTCAAGTGTGATGTCCAGCCTTCCCAATGCCGGCAACTGCCCCAGTCGCGCGACGACTGTGATGCCATCGCGGGAGACGATTGCATTGACTCCCACAACCATTAGGGCGAGTGGGAGAGCGAACCGCGAAGCCTTACGCAGCTGTTGCCCAGCTCCAGCAAGCCAACCAGCCCAAATGACCGCAGCCAGCAACGCGAGCAGGCCAACCGGATGGTCAATGGTCAGCGCGGCAGCCATCAAGGTCCCGCACCAGATAGCCGCGATGCCAGCCCGAGCGGCCGAAAGCGCGGTTGCTCCAGGGCGACTACTCACCTCGACTCCGGCGACATGGGAGCTGGCAGGACTCTGCCCCCGGCGGTGAGCAGCACGGCAAAGCGACGCGTCAGGGATTTCAGGTTAAGAGCCGCAACAGCTAGGGCCAAGCCTCGGTTGTCGGTTCCCGTGACCAGCCAAGTCGGCAGGGCGTCGCCGACTACCGTTGCCGCTACAAGGCCCGTGCCAGCTCCATACGTGGCGCCTCGCTGACCAGACGGGTTTAGTAAGTCAAACCCCATTGCGTGCGGGCTGGGTTGCACGTATACCCCTGAGTCACCCGGACCACCCAACAGAATGGCCGCAGCGGGATCCGCACGGATTTCATCCCATGTCCCAACGAGAACGCGTAGCCCGCTCCCCTTTCCAGCGATACCGGGGAGGCCCCGTGCCGAAACAATTCCCACGGCAGCAAGAGTCGCCTCAACCTTGTCGCATTGGCTGCCTGAGCTGGGGGCACACACAAGACGCGTAGGCAGCCGTTTGCCCTCTGCCCCACCGGTGAAGGGGTGTGGCCATGCTCCGACGACAGCAGGCACATGCGTGGCCGCTGACCAGTCCCGGTGATCCCACCAGATGTTGTCACCGGCACGGAGGGTCACATCAGCCGCTCCAACCGTGGATTCAATCCCATTCACGAAGAAGAACCAGTCGAAGGGATGCCCACTCGACGAAGATGCTCCCAGACCATCAATTGACTGAACGAAGCGGCCTCCGTAACGGGTCTTGACGGTCCGGGCTCGCTGAAGCTGCCGCATCGCAGTCTCGGACTCGGTTGCGGTCTCGGCACTAGTCTTGCCAATGGAACGATCCCCAAAGTCAGATGTCACCACGAGCGTCACTTGCCCCGTTTGTGAGCCAGGTCCTAGACCACAGCCAGCAGCAATCAGGGTGGCCGAGAGTCCGAGGGCAATTGCCCCCAAGAGGTGTCCCCTGCTCGTCATCCGTGGCACCCTCAGCATCCTTCCTACCTAGGCGACAGTCAGCGCCGTCGGGAATGCCGGCGCTCGCTGACCTCCGCTTGAACTCCCGGTTGCATCGGCTGCCTTCAGGACGTAGGAACCGGCCCTAGTCGGGACTTGGATCGTGACTGTCCCAGATGGTCCACTGACCACGTTGGTTGTTCCGATGCTGACTCGAGCGCCTACTCCCGGAATCCATGTTCCCTCGTCGTTGTATGCCCTGACCTCAACCGAGATGGATGACCCAGCTGCCGCCGTGCTGGGAGCAACCAACGCGAGATTGCGTTGGCAGGCCCAGTTGGCGTCGAAGACACACCAGAACCAGATCACCTTGTCACCGGTGGCAAGTGGCCCCGTCCCAAATGGTCCACTGGGATCAGCTGCCCCCGCTGTTCCAGCCCGGTTATTGACCTTGAATGTCCAGCCGGAAGTACCAGTGTTTGTGGTGTTGAGAAGCTTGTCTAGGAACAGCCCGGCGGATGCGCTCGTACTCATTGAGCAGCGTCCAAAGTCCTTCAGATGAAAGACAACTCCTGTCCCCTTGAGGGCAGCCAGAGGGGTCCCCTGTGCGATCTGACACCTGCGCTTAGAGGATCCAACCTGAGTGATGAACGTGTGGGCCTCTGTCGTCTTGGGACCGAAGACAATTCCGCTGCGATTGGCAATCACGGTGCTGACCTTCGGGCCCGTGGCGGAGGCGGAACCTGCAAGTGGCACGAGACCAAGGACAACTAGCGTTGCACCGATCCAGACGGACCAGTTGCGGGTACGGGTGATAGATGGCATTAGCCACCCCTTTCCTCGAGGGTGTATGTAATTTCTGGTCGGAGTCAGGTTTCCTGGCTCCCGGGCCAACCCTCCCGCGCCTTCCCAGAGAACGAATCTCCAGTGGCTGCACCTCTCGATGCGTGCGGGGGACATCCCCGGTCACAGTGGCGGGACCGCGCCGGATTTGCACCGGACTTCCCATGAACCACCGACCACTACTGCGAGCGTGAGGCTACCACCGCAAGCGGCCACGCGCCAGTGCCCTCAGCACTTGCCGACGTTCCCTCTCACGGGGTCGCCGTTCGATAGCGTGCAACCCATGGCTGTAAACCTCACACGCATCTACACGAGGCTCGGAGACGACGGCGAGACTCACCTAGGCGACATGAGCCGGGTAGGCAAGGCTCACCCTCGGATCGAGACATACGGGACTGTTGACGAACTCAACTCATTGATCGGAGTAGTCATCGCGACCTGCGATGACCTTCCCGAGGCATACAGACCATGGCTCGCACGGATCCAGAATGACCTGTTCGATGTGGGGGCTGATACCTCCGTTCCCGAGGTAGAAGGTGAGCAGCGCCTGCGGGTTGTGGAAAGTCAAACCAAGTGGCTTGAGGAGCGTTGCGATGAGGTCAACTCAACTCTTGAGCCACTCAAGTCATTCGTGCTTCCCGGGGGGACCCAAGCGGCGGCACGTCTCCACGTATGCAGAACGGTCTGTCGGCGCGCAGAGCGCCACGCGGTCAGCTGCGAAGGCCTCTCTCCGGAAGTGCTGCGCTATCTCAACAGACTGAGTGACCTTCTCTTTATCCTTGCCCGTGGTGCCAATGGTGGCAACGACGAGCTCTGGCAGCCGGGCGCCTCACGTACCGACTGAGTCCGCTTCCCACGATCCAGCTGACCCAACCCACTCTGACACGGGGCCGGTCAAGAAGCAGTTGAGCTCAACGCTCCAGACCCGAGGTTCAATACGGATCCGGTCAGGCTCAATCTCCAGAATCTGCCATGAGGCTGGTTCCATCCCTCGCAGGCGCGTTGAGCATGCAGTGCCCGAAGGAGCCGCGATAAGAGTTCTCCGCTCAAGCCGGATCGGGAAGGGCCCGTCGTGTCTCCTGTGCGTGTGACCGCTGAGGAGAAGATCCACGCCGCCAGCCTGAGCAACCGAGAGCGTCTCGTCCGAGCCTCGCGCCGGACGGCCCGGCCTCGCCAGCGGATGACGAACCAACGGATGATGGGTGAGCAACACCCGTGGGCCTTGCGCCGAGGAACTCTCCAGCCGCTGTTCTAGGAGTCGAGATGAGGCCCCAGAGACAGCCCCTTCAGCCCGCCGTCCAGGAGCAGCACTCCGAGCCGCCACAAACAGGACACCATCCATCTCCACCATCGGTTCCAGATCCGCGGAGATTGCCTCTGAGTAGCGACCAAAGGGCGAGACGATCCTCCGCCCTACATCAAAGAGTGGAATGTCGTGGTTACCCGGTGTTGCAATCCAAGGTGTCTCGATCCGGTCAAGCCAGCCGGCTGCGAGCTGCCACTCCGACCGTCGTGATCGCTGCGTGAAGTCGCCTCCGATCAGAACAATGTCGGCATCCGCCGCGGCAATATCGAGCAGTAGCTCTTCGGCGGCGAGTCGATCGTGGCGCCCAGAATGCAGGTCAGTTATGTGGATGGCTTTGAGCATCTATGTGACGTCCTAGTCCGGAGGCTACGCCAGAATCAAATCTGTGAAGGCTCTGCGTCTATTCATCCCGGGGATCCTGATCGCGGCTGCTGTGCTCGCTGCTGGTGAATTGTCCTCAGCACTGCTTGATGACCCCGCAGCCCAGCAGCGGGCCAAGCCCGTCGTCAAGCAGATAACGATCGAGGCCAACGGCGATCTCTTAATTCATTCCCCCGTCTACCACCGGGCCTTGGAGGACGGTGGTGGCTCTAGGTACAGCTTCGACGCGATGCTGTCTCGAGTCAAGCCAATCGTCAAGTCAGCCGACCTTGCCGTCTGCCATGTCGAGACTCCAATGACACCGGCGAAGCCTCCATCGGGCTACCCAATCTTCAATGCTCCACCAGCCTTAGCTCGCGCGATTCTCAACACCGGTTGGAACGCCTGCGACACCTCCTCCAACCACACTCTCGACCAAGGCCAGAGCGGGCTCGATGAGACACTGGCTGAGTTGGATCGCAACGGCATAGCCCACACGGGGTCGTGGGCATCTGCAGCCGCGGCAGCCAAGCCGCTGATCCTGAGCACTCAAGGCGTCCGGGTTGCGTGGCTCGCCTACACCGAGATGACGAATGGGATCCCCCTCCCCAATCCTTGGTCCGTCAAGCTCGCATCCGCTCCTGTGATCCTCGCTGACGCCCACCGCGCCAGGCAACTGGGCGCTCAGGTTGTAATCGTCAACCTCCATGCTGGCGAGGAGTACCAACACGAGCCCAGCGCGTTGCAGTTGGACCTCGCACAGAAGCTGACTGCGTCACCAGATATCACAGCCCTAGTTGGGCAGCATGTCCATGTGGTTCAGCCAATCCGCTGGATAAACGGCAAGGCCGTGATATTCGGCGAGGGCAACCTTCTCTCCAATCAGACGGTCAACTGCTGTCCAGAGGCCTCTCAGGACGGCTACATGGCCCTCCTACACATAACAGTCAATGGGATGAGCGCCCGAACCACCCGCGTTGACTACGTCCCAGTCTGGGTCCGCCACCCCGACTTTGTCGTCCTCCCAGTCCAGCAGGCGATTCGGAACCACTGGGCTGCTGTAGACGATCTGCGGGCCTCCTGGGCGAGAACAACCAGCGTCGTCGGCTCGAGCCCAACTGTCCGACCGCTGTAGCTGCCCGGGCACTAGCTGGGCCAAGAAGTACCGCTACGGGGATTCGAACCCCGGTTTCCGCCGTGAGAGGGCGGCGTCC
>JBAXCW010000006.1:0-14724 GCA_037141275.1 Actinomycetes bacterium | reverse complement strand
TCTGTGGCGTCCTCGTCGAGGGCGAGGGGCACGGCACACCGACCGTGGACTTCGCGCATCTCAGCAAGGCCTCGGACCGGCTGCTCTACGAGGTCAACCGTCCCGGCTAGAAGCTCAAGCTGGATCAGCGCCTCGGCAACTTCCCATGCGCCGTTGGCATCAGCGGACAGATGAATGTTTGGCCCAAGCGCCTCACGGAGAGCGCCCATCCGAACATGGTCTGACCCGCCGCCGGTAGCAACTTTGGCCTTGACGGCCCTGAACCCAGCACGCCGCGCGGCTTCTGCCTCTGCCTGCGCCACCGGGAGGTCGTTGGAAGTCAGTAGGGCGCGAATCTCCACCGGACGGGCCGAATGAACTCCCATCGCCTCTAGCAGTGAAACGCCCGCGCGACGCGCCGCGAGATCCCTCAGGGCAACTTCTAGAGCGGCACGGGTTGGGCCTGTGAGGCCCTCGGCGCAGCCGCGGAGGGTTGAGTCAGGGTCATCCGGGTCAGCCCCAGCGAGAAGCTCCAAGCGAGGCCGCAGGGCCGCATCGCATTCGTCCGCCGTGATCCCACTGTATGAGCTCAGCGGGGAGGCCTCGCCCCACCCGGTGTGAACCCCGTCGCTCAGGGAGAGGAGAAGCATGTCCCTCTTGAAGGTGGTTCCGTGTGCTGCGGTGGCCGGAGCCTTGAGCTCGTGAATCCGGCGTTGGAGTGACCAACGCATCAGCTGTTAGAGCAGGATGCCCAAGGAAAGCAAGGCACAGAAGGCCAGCTGGAGCTTCCCAGTGTCCCCGAGTGTCTTGTTGAGTGCAGGTCCGTCAGTACGTGTCAGCACTGCCCTTGTTGGGGCGGCTGCCAGAGGTATTGCTAGCCATGTCAGGAGGAGGCCGGGCCCGAGGTCACCGGCAATCCACGGGACTAGAGCGAGTGGGAAGCAGGAGTAGACCATTGCTGCGAAGAGCTTCCGGGTTCGGGCCCTGCCTAAACGGACGGCAAGCGTCCTCTTCGAAGCCCTCCGGTCAGTGTCTATGTCGCGGATGTTGTTGACCACCAAGATTGCTGCCGCAAGAAGTCCAACGGGCACAGCGAGCGCGATGGCCGGGCTGCTAATTGAGACGGTCTGGACGTAGTAAGTGCCTGCCACTGCGACGAGTCCGAAGAAGAGAAAGACAAAAACTTCGCCGAGCCCCACATAGCCATAGGGCCGCGGTCCTCCTGTGTAGAGGACGCCAGCGAGAATCGACAGGATCCCCACGATTAGCAGTGGCCAGCCGGAGATGCTCACGAGGTAAATGCCAACTGCTACTGCGAGACCAAATGTGAGGTAGGTAGCAGCGAGAACCTGTTTAGGAGGAACAAGGCCCCCTGCTGTTACGCGCACAGGACCGAGGCGGTCGTCGGTGTCAGCTCCCCTGCGGGCGTCTGAATAGTCGTTGGCGAGGTTCGTCCCGATCTGAATCAGCAGTGCGCCTGCCAAAGTGGCAACGAAGGCCAAGATTGAGAATTTGTCCTTCTGACCGGCAAGGGCAGTGCCAACCAGCACGGGGGCTACGGCAGCGGGGAGAGTCCTAGGCCGTGCGGCTAGAAGCCAGATCCGAAGGCCGCTAGGCCGAGTGGCTGCTTGGGCGGGCTCGCTCATGGTCGTTTGGGGAACTTGCCAAAGTCGGGCTTGCGCTTCTCGTTGTAAGCATTGCGGCCCTCTTGGGCTTCCTCGGACATGTAGAAGAGGAGGGTTGCGTCGCCAGCAAGCTGCTGGATGCCCGCAAGTCCATCGTCGGCGGCGTTGAGGCTGGCTTTGAGCATCCTCAGCGCCATTGGCGACAGCTCAAGCATCTCGCGGCACCACTTGACGGTCTCAGCCTCTAGATCAGCGACAGGAACGACAGCATTGATCAGACCCCAGTCCAAGGCGGTCTCAGCGTCGTACTGGCGACAGAGGAACCAGATCTCCCTCGCGCGCTTCTGACCAATCTGACGGGCCAACAGGCCGGAACCATATCCGCCGTCGAATGAACCGACCTTTGGTCCGGTTTGGCCGAACTTGGCGTTGTCGGCCGCGATCGAGAGGTCGCAGCAGATGTGGAGAATGTGACCGCCACCAATTGCGTAGCCCGCGATCATCGCGACGATCGGCTTCGGGGTCCGTCGGATCTGCACCTGTAGATCGAGAACGTTGAGGCGTCCAATCCCTTGCTTGGCGACGCTGTCATCACCTATGTAGCCATCGTTCCCTCTGATTCGCTGATCGCCACCTGAGCAGAATGCTTTGTCACCTTCACCCGTCAGGACAATAACCCCGACCTGTGGATCGTCCCGTGCGATGTCGAGGGCCTCGGAGAGCTGAAACAGCGTCTGCGGACGGAATGCGTTGTGAACCTCAGGGCGGTTGATCGTGATCTTGGCGATACCGTCGCCGGAGACTTCAAACTTGATGTCGGAGTAGTCCCTGACGGTCTCCCAGTTAACGGCTGGTGCTTCTTGGCTCACAGTTGGTTCCTTGTTGGTTGGGCAAGCTGACGCTTGCGAGATTAGCCTGTCTGATGTGGTCCCCGACGCCCAGAGCAGCTTCTATGACCTTTACGCGCTCCGGTCGCGTGGCGGATCGCCGACGATCACTGACCCGGCTGGCTCCTGGAGCGGGGAGGAGGCATACGTCCACTCACTTGCGGCGGCTGGCTTTCTTAGCGGGCTTGCGCGGCCGACGGACAGGGTCGCCCTCGAGCTTCCGAGTGGAAGGGACTGGGTGGCGTTTGCGACTGGATCTTGGTTAGCGGGCCTGGTTGTTGTGCCGATTGACTCGCGCTGGCCTCGGTCGCGACGGGAGAGGGTTCTCAGCTCCTGTGCGGTCCACATCACCGACCTTGAAGTTGGACGCGCGTGGTCGGACCTCGATGTTTTGGGTGGTCCGCCCGCTCGCGTGGTTGCGGGGGAGGATCCAGCTCTGGTCCTGTTTACCTCCGGGACGACCGGGCCTCCGAAAGAGGTTGTTCACTCGACGGCAAGTTTGGAGGCACAAGCCACAGCGGGGGCGCTGGCCACGGGCTTAGGCCCCAACAGCATGTGGCTGATTCCGATGCCACTCACTCACGCAGGAGGCATCGGCGCTGTGGTTAGGTGCCTGTGCGCTGGAAGCGCCATGACTCTGCTCCCAAAGTTCGACGCTCAGGAGTGCGCGGGACTGCTCCAGGGCAGGGAACAGGGAAGTGCGATCACCCACGTTTCGTTTGTTCCGACCATGCTGGGGAGGGCTCTGGCGGCTGGCTTTTCAGACCCTCCAAGCCTTGAGGTGGCCCTGATTGGTGGGGCACCGTTGGACCCCGCTCTCAGGCGCGAGGCGGTTTCAAAGGGCATTCCGGTTAGAGAGTCCTGGGGGATGACGGAAACCCTCGGCCTGATTTCCCTAGCCCGGAGCTCAGAGGACTGGGGAGCTGGTGTTCTATTGGACGGTGTCGATCTGCGGGTTGGTGGTGATTCTGAGCTTTCTGTGCGGGGCGCAATGGTTGCTCCGAGTGCCATCGGAAAGGACAAGTGGCTTCACACGGGCGATGTGGGGTCGTTCAGCGGCGGCCGAGTGAAGGTCACAGGGCGGGTGGGCAGCATGATCATTAGCGGCGGTGAGAACGTGAGCCCGGAGGCGGTGGAAGCTGCGCTCCGCGGGCTGGATGGAGTACTGGACGCTCTTGTCTATGGCGTGAGCGACCCAGAGTGGGGACAGCGAGTGGAGGCCGATGTAGTCCTGAGTGCGGGCCGCTCACTTGACGCTGAAGGAATCATCCGGTCGTTGAGTTTCTTTCTGTCACCATGGGAGATCCCAAAGAGCTTCTCGGCTGTAGACGAGATCCAGCGAGACCAGCTCGGCAAGATTGACAGGAGCAGTGATGACACAAGCAGCGAGCTATGACAGTGAGGGTTGGCAGGCTAGGGCCAAGGACTGGATAGATAGGTCCCCTCGGTTTGAGGAACAGGTACGTCCGCTGACGGAGGCCATGCTTGCCGCCAGTGACTTGCAGCCTGGCTATCGCGTACTAGAGCTCGCATGCGGTCCAGGGGGCATGATTCCCACTGTTGCCCGGAGCATCCTTCCTAATGGGGAACTGGTTGCCACTGACATCTCCGAGGAGATGGTCTCTGGGGCGGCCGCAGTCGTGGAGGCCGAGGGCCTCGGGAATGTTGAGACCCGAACGATGGGGATCGATTGGCTCGATTCGCCGGCGGCGGTCGCTGACCGCATTCATTGCCGCTTCGGCTACATGTTTGCTGTGGACCCGGAGTCCGCGCTTCATGAGGCGCGGCGAGTACTCAAGCCGGGAGGGCGGCTTATCGCAGCCACATGGGACCTCCCGGAGGTCAATGCTTACGGCGTCGTTCCCAACCGGGCGCTTGAGGTGGCAGGCCTTGGCAAGGTGCCCGTTGTTGGAGACCGGGGGATGTTCCGGCTCGGCTCCGGTGATGATCTGAGGGAGGTTGCTTTGTCAGCCGGATTCATGGAAGTTGAGGTAACCCCAGTCGAGCTCAGCTTCGACTTCGACTCGCTGGAGGATCTTCTGGAGTGGGTGTGTGGAATGTCTCAGACCGTTGAGACGGCTCTGAGAACGGCCGGTCCAGAAGGGCAGATCGCCTTTGATCAAGCCATGACAGAGCTGGTGATCCCCTACTCAAATGCCAGCGGGAAGATCTCTCTGCCGGGCGTCGCTTTGCTCCTGACCGCCGAAGCCTGACTTCCGCTGGTACCCTGCCGAACCTATGACTGATGAAAAAGTTCTCTACGACGCAGATGCAGACCTCTCCCTTCTAGAAGGCAAGACGGTCGCGGTAATTGGCTTCGGCTCACAAGGCCACGCCCACTCCCTCAACCTGAAGGACTCAGGGGTCGACGTTGTTGTTGGACTTCGCTCCGACTCAGCCAGTGCCGAGAAGGCTCGTGCAGCTGGGCTTGAGGTTCTCGAGCCCGCTGAGGCGGCAGCCCGCGGAGACGTGGTCATGCTCCTTGTCCCGGATGAGAGGCATCGCGAAGTTTGGGAGGGTGGCGTCCGAGAGGGCGTAGTACCCGGCAATCTTCTGCTCTTCGGGCACGGGTTCTCGATCCACTTCGGCGAGATCACCCCTCCAGAGGGTGTTGACATCGCGCTGGTCGCTCCAAAGGGTCCAGGCCACCTTGTACGGCGTCAGTACACCGAAGGCAGTGGAGTTCCCGGCCTCATTGCGATTGAGCAGGATGCAACTGGGAACGCTTTCCCGCTTGCGCTTGCTTACGCGAGGGGCATTGGTTGCACTCGCGGTGGGGTCATTCAGACCTCATTCCGTGAAGAGACTGAGACAGACCTTTTCGGCGAGCAGGCAGTTCTCTGCGGTGGTGTGAGCGAACTCGTCCGCGCTGGCTACGAGACGCTTGTCGAGGCTGGCTACGACCCACGTCTTGCGTACTTTGAGTGCCTTCATGAGCTCAAGCTGATTGTTGATCTGATGTACGAGAAGGGGATCACTGGGATGCGTCATTCGATCTCAAACACGGCAGAGTTCGGCGACCTCACACGGGGTAAGCGTGTCATTGGTGAAGAGTCCAGGGCGGCCATGAAGGCCATTCTTGGAGAGATCCAGAGCGGCGAGTTTGCGCGCGAGTGGATTGCCGAGAACAACGCTGGGCAGGAGAACTTCCAGCGCATGCGTGAGGAGCAGAGCAACCACTTGATTGAGGTTGAAGGCCGCAAGCTCCGCTCGATGATGGACTGGATCAACACCGAATTCGACGAGTCTTAAGGCGAGCGGGCGCGTTGACCCTCTGCCCGGCCCGCTAGCCTTACCGCTCTAATGAGTGGTCAAGCACCAAACCCGTTCAACAAGAAGATCCTGGCGACAGCAGGTCCGACTCCGCTGCCCCCAAGGGTCAGCTCTGTCATGTCGGAACCGGTTCTCTACCACCGTGATCCAGCCTTTGCCGCGATCTATGAGCGAGTCCTTAACCGTCTTCCTGAGGTGTTCCAGACCAGCAACGACGTGCTTCTGTTTGCCTCGACTGGCTCTGGCGCGATGGAATCTGCGGTGAGCAACCTCGTCCAGCCCGGACAGAAGGTACTTGCCTGCGCAACTGGCAAGTTCGGCGAGAGGTGGCTTCAGCTCCTCGACGCCCAAGGGGCAGAGACTGTTCGTTATGAGCCCGGCTGGGGCGTCCGTATTGATGCTGACGAGGTTGACCGACTTCTGACTGAGAACCCTGGCTGTGAGGTTGTTTTCGCCACACTGAGCGAGACGTCAACTGGGGTTGTCCATGATGTTGAAGCGATTGCCGCTGTGGCAAAGAAGCACGGTGCCCTGACGGTTGTTGACGCCGTATCCGGCCTAGGTGCAGCTGAGCTCCGACAAGATGCTTGGGGAATCGATGTCGTCGTCTCGGGGTCTCAGAAGGCATTGATGGCTCCTCCCGGAGTCGGCCTTGCGTCGGTCTCGGCAGCAGCCCTTGCGCGCGCTGAGAGTCAGCCCGGTGGCCGCTACTACTTCGACTGGGGTCGTACGGCTAAGGCTCAGCGGAAGAGCCCGCCCTCAAGTCCTTTCACTGCTCCGGTCACGATTGTCTCTGCGCTTGATGTTGCCCTCGACATGATCCACGAGGAGGGCATTGAGAACGTGTTCGCGCGCCACGCGCTTCTGGCTAAGGCAACTAGAGCTGGGGTAGCTGCGCTCGATCTCAATCTCTATGGCGATCCCGATGAGCGGTCAAACGTCGTAACCGCACTTGAGCTTCCATCCGATATTGACGGTGGCAAGGTTCCAAAGATCCTGCGCGACCAGTTCGGGATCACTGCCAACGGTGGCCAAGACGATCTCAAGGGCAAGATTCTTCGGATTGCCCACTGTGGCTACTTCGGAGCGTTCGACATCCTGACTTCACTCGCCGGACTGGAACTCACCCTCGAGACGTTGGGTCACTCAACTCAGCTCGGCGCCGGAGTAGGGGCTGCGCAGCGCGTTTTCCTCGACGCTGGCGTGTCGGTAACAGCGTGAGTGACCGCCCAAGAGTCCTGATTGCAGAGGAGATCGCTGATTCCGGCGTTGACCTTCTCCGAGAGTCCTGCGACGTTGATGTTGAGATCGAGCTTGACCGTGCCGCGCTGATCGCGCGGATCGGTGACTACGACGCGATCCTGATCCGCTCTGCCACCCAGCTGGATGAGGAAGTACTTGACGCTGCCACGAACCTGAAGGTGATTGGGCGGGCTGGCGTTGGCGTTGACAATGTGGATGTTCCCACGGCGACCCGAAAGGGAATCATCGTCGCGAACGCACCGCAGTCCAACATCATCGCTGCTGCTGAGCAGACGATTGCGCTGATGCTGTCACTTGCCCGCAATATTCCTCAGGCACACGCGGCGCTGGTTGACGGACGTTGGGAGCGCTCGAAGTATGGGGGTGTTGAGGTCTACGAGAAGACTCTCGGGATTCTTGGATTTGGACGCATTGGACAACTTGTCGCCCAGCGAGCAAAGGCGTTTGGGATGAGCATTCTCGCCTACGACCCATTTGTTGCTCCGGATCGGTTCAAGGAGCTTGGGGCGGAGAAGGCCGAATCGCCAGAGGAGATCTTTGCCAAGTCGGACTTCATCACCATTCACCTTCCAAACCTGCCAGAGACCAAGGGCTTTCTGAACGCCGAGGCGTTTGCCCAGATGAAGGACGGAGTGCGGGTAATTAACTGCGCGCGTGGTCAGCTGGTTGATGATGCTGCGCTTCAGGCAGCGCTTGACTCAGGCAAAGTCGCTGGCGCTGCTCTTGATGTTTTCCAGCAGGAGCCGATTACAGAGCACCCCCTTTTCAACGGCTACGACAATGTTGTTGTCACGCCGCACCTCGGCGCCTCAACTGTTGAGGCACAGGACAGGGCTGGGGTCCAGACAGCGGAGCAGGTTCTCGCCGCTCTGACCGGAGGGACAGTCAGCACGGCAGTCAACCTTCCTGCCATTAGCGCCGAGGACCGGGACATTCTTGGGCCCTTCGTTCCGCTCTGCCGTGACCTTGCTCGGATAGCAGTAGAGCTGACGGGGGGAGTGGAAAAGCTTGAGGTTGAGTTACTTGGTGGCATCGCAGAGCGTGATGCCCGCCCACTCGTGTCGGCTTGCTTGATGGGTGCTCTTGCTGGTCGGACAGAGGACCCAGTAAATGAGATCAACGCCGCATCATTTGCTCAGGCTAGGGGGATTGAGGTAGTTGAGAAACTTTCAACACAGATCCGCGACTACACAGATCTCGTACGTGTGACCGCCACGACCGGAGCTACAACAGTGAGCGTCGCTGGCACCAACCTCGGCCAGCGCAACCGCCCGCATCTTCTTGCCGCTTGGGGGCAACGATTCAATCTGCAGCTTGAGGAGAACCTCACGCTTGTTCGCTACCGGGATCTCCCCGGGATGCTCGGGATTATTGGAACAGAGTTTGGTCAGCATGGTGTGAACATCGTTTCGGCAGCAGTTGGCAGGCAGCCGGAGGAGGGTGGGGTTGTTGAGCACGCCGCGATCGCGCTCACGACAGACGCCCCTGTGCCAAAAGAGGCGCTCGACGCTCTGCTCAAGCAGGATGGTTTCGAAGATGCAAGGACTCTCACTCTCTAGGACTCGATGAGCGTCGTCACCCACGACGCTCATGGCTGGTGGCTTGCGGATGTTTGGGGCGACCGCGCTCCTACTCAGCGCCCCGGTCTTGTCGGTCATATAGATGCTTCGGTTGTCATCGTTGGCGGTGGCTTCGTCGGAATGTGGACTGCCCTCGGGCTTGCCAAAGAGCTCGATCCGGAGTCGATAGTTGTCCTTGATCGGGAGATTTGCGGAACGGGGCCCAGCGGACGCAATGGTGGCTTTTGCGACACGCTCGTTCACGCAACCCCTCGCCTCGTTGAGAGTGCCGGTCCCGAAGCAGCTGAAAGGCTGCTGACGGCGTCGGAGAAAGCGGTTGATCTGATCGGCGCTTGGGCCGAGGCTCAAGAGGCAGACATCTGGTTTTGCAAAGGCGGGCAGCTGATCATCAACTCCGGGCTTGGTCAGGAGGGGGAGTGGGATGACGCCGTCGCAGCAGCGGGAGCAATTGGCCGAGCCGATGCTCTTATTCCCCTGTCTATCTCCGAGGTAGCGGGCCGCTGTGTGTCTCCCGTGTTTCGGGACGGAGCGTTCGCCCCCGCAACGGCCACAGTCAATCCCGGACGGCTATCGATGGCACTGCGCGATGCTCTCCTGGGCATCGGGGTACGGGTCTTCGAAGGAACAGAGGCCAGCGCGGTGTCATCCACGGACGGGGGCGTTCGTGTAACAACAGAGCATGGGTCTGTGACTGCTGAAAGAGGCGTTCTTGCGGCCGGAGCCGCTTCGGCTTCGTTTCCGGGATTGCGTCGAGAGGTGACGCTTACCTCCAGCCACATCGTTATGACTGAGCCAGTTCCTGACCTACTGGAATCTGTTGGATGGACTGGAGGAGAGGCCATCACGGACGCGCGGACACTCGTGCACTACTTCCGAACCACGCCGGACGGAAGGATCCTTTTCGGGTGGGGTGGTGGGCGCATTGCACGGGGAGAGAGGGCAGGTGACCTCGAGTCCGTCGACAGTGACGTCATCTCCCAAGTTATGCGGGACCTGACCCGGTTCTTCCCCGGGATCGACGAGGCCCGTCTTGATCACGCGTGGGGCGGCCCGATTGATGCGTCACCCAGCCACCTACCTGCGCTGAGGCGTTTCGCCCCTAACTGGATCGCAGCTTTCGGCTTTACCGGTAACGGAGTCGGACCGAGCAGGCTTCTGGGAGACGCGATAGTGGACGAGATCAGCGGCCGGTTTAATCGGTCACATCCCGTCCGCCCTCTCCTAGTTGACAAGCCGACTCTCGTTCCGCCTGAGCCATGGCGCCAATTGGGGGGAAAGGCCATCCGCGCGAGCCTTGACAGGGTTGAGCGTGCTGGGGAGTTTGGTCGCCCGCCGCCGCGGGTGTCGAAGCTTGTGGCCGGGCTTCCGTCGATACTTGGTTATCGAATTGGGCGATAACTTCATTTTTCCGTAGGGCCAGGAGTAACCTAATGGTGTCGCGTTCTACTAGAGGGGGGAACATGGAGACAGGGACCGTCGTAGCGCCCACGGGCGAGGCACCACAGCTCAAGAGCAACGCCATCACGTTCGTTTCGAACTTGGTGATCGGAGTCGCTTCCACAGCCCCAGGCTTCAGCTTGGCCGCCACTGTTGGCTACATCATTCTCGTTCCCGGTGTTGGTATTCATGCCCCCGCGGTGATGCTCGTCAGCTTCATCCCCATGTTCTGTGTTGCCTATGCCTACCGGTGGATGAACAAGGCGGACACGGATGCCGGGACAACGTTCTCCTGGGTCACCAAGGCAATGGGCCCGCACCTTGGCTGGATTGCCGGTTGGGGGCTGCTCGTTGCTGACCTTGTTGTGATGGCGACACAGTCACAGATAGCTGGTGCGTACTCGCTGGATCTGTTTGGGATCACGAAGACAACGCTCCTAATCACCCTGATCGGCGTCGCTTGGATCATCATCATGACTGCCATCTGCTACATCGGCATTGAGCTTTCAGCGCGGACGCAGCAAGGGCTGCTGTTGGCCGAGATCCTGACCCTGGTGGCGTTTGCGGTGGTTGCCTTCATCAAGGTCTATACCGACTCTCCGGTGGGCTCAATTCATGTCGCAGCCAACTGGTTCAACCCTTTTGCCGTCTCAAGTCCGTCCGCGATGCTCGATGGCGTCCTGCTAGGAGTATTCCTCTACTGGGGCTGGGATTCCGGTGTTTCTGTCAACGAGGAAACTGTTGATGGCGCTAATGCTCCTGGTAAGGCAGCGGTCCTCTCGACCGTTCTCCTTCTTCTGATCTACGTGATGGTGACCGCTGCTGCCCAGTCGTTCTCCGGGACGAAGCCGTTGACCGACAACGCGGATGACATCTTCACGACGGGTCTTGGTCACGCTGTTCTCGGCGACGGCTGGGACAAGCTCTTGATCATCGCTGTACTGAGTTCCTCAGCAGCCGCTACGCAGACCACAATTCTGCCGGCGGCAAGGACCGCGCTTTCAATGGCCCGGAAGAAGGCAGTCCCAGCATTCCTGGGGGAGATCCATCCTGAGCATCAGACCCCGGGTCCCGCGACTTGGCTCTTCGGTCTGATCTCGATCGTCTGGTTTGTGGCGGTCAATCAGACCTCACAGAATGTTCTGGGCGACTCCCTCACGGCCTGCGGCTTCTTGGTCTGCTTCTACTACGCCTTCACCGGCTATGCCTGTGTCATCTTCTTCAGGCGCGAGCTGCTGAAATCCGCTAAGAACCTGTTCTTTGTGGGCTTACTTCCTCTAGTGGGTGCCGTCGCCCTCACCGGTGTCTTTGTCAAAGCGGTGTCCTTTTACTCTGACCCCAACAACGGTGCGTGCGTCAACGACCGGTGTGCGTCTGCCTTCGGTATGGGACTGCCGTTGGTGATTGGTATCGGGGCGCTTCTTCTCGGAGTAGTGGGGATGCTGTACGCGAACTTCGCACACAGAGCCTTCTTCAAGGAGAACCGGCCTGAGGTTGCGGACCCAGGAGTACTCACGGCAGATTAGGTATTGGGCTGGGAGGAGCATGACCAGTTGTTGCGGTCCGATCACACAGTGCTAATCTGGGGTCCAATGGCCCGTTCTGCTCACACAATTCGTTCCATTCTGATCCTTCCGCTAAGCGGGGAATAACGCGAGGCGGCCGCTGATAGCCGCCACACAGGATCAGACCAACGGAACTAGAGCGGAAAGGATTTCGCGCCATGCAGGACTCACAACAGATTCTCATCTTTGACACCACCCTGAGAGACGGCGAACAGTCGCCGGGCATCTCGCTCAATACAGCTGAAAAGCTTGAGATTGCTAATCAACTCGCTCGTCTCGGTGTTGATGTGATCGAGGCAGGGTTCCCAATCACGAGCCCGGGCGACGCGGCTGCTGTGCGCGCGATTGCAGAGCAGGTGGAGGGGCCGATCATCGCTGGGCTTGCCAGGACACATAGCGCTGATATTGACACTGCTTGGGAGTCTGTCCGCTACTCGGCCAAGCCCAGAATCCACACGTTCATTTCAACGTCTGACATTCACATCACACACCAGCTTCAGACCACCCGTGAGGATGTTCTCGGGCAGGCGAAAGCCGCTGTGTTTCACGCCCGTAGTCTCTGTGATGACGTGGAGTTCTCTCCGATGGACGCCACGCGAGCCGACGTCGACTTCACAGCGCAGGTTTGTGCAGTTGCGATCGAGGAAGGCGCGACAACAATCAATGTTCCAGACACCGTTGGTTACACGACACCAGCCGAGTTCGCGGCCTATCTTGCTCGGCTCTATGAGCTGACGCCAGCTCTGCGTGACGTGGTGTTGTCAGTCCATTGCCACAACGACCTTGGCCTGGCAGTAGCCAACTCGGTCGCCGGGGCGATGGCCGGCGCACGGCAGATTGAATGTGCCATCAACGGAATCGGCGAGCGGGCTGGTAATGCCGCCCTCGAGGAAGTGGTGATGCTCCTTCACACCCGTGGGGACGCATACGGCGGTCTGCACACAAACTGTGTCACCCAGGAGATCGCCAAGACGAGCCGCCTTGTCAGTCGCCTGACCGGCTATGCCGTCCAGCCCAATAAGGCCGTGGTAGGGCGCAACGCGTTCGCACATGAGTCCGGGATTCATCAAGACGGCGTGCTGAAAGAACGCACGACCTACGAGATCATGGACGCCCGCACAATCGGGCTTGACGCGAACTCGCTGGTCCTCGGGAAGCATTCGGGCCGGCACGCCCTTGCGGATGCGCTCAGCCAACTTGGTTACAAGGTGGAGGGTCAAGCGCTCAATCAGGCGTTCAAGCGATTTAAGGAGATCGCGGACCGTAAGAAGCAGGTGACCGCTATGGATCTTGAGGCCCTCGTAACCGACGAGATCCGCCACGACGAGGAAGGTTTCTCACTTGAGGCCTTCTCGGCCACTACCGCTGCGGACATTTCTCCTAGTGCCACAGTCAAACTGAAGCTTCCAGACGGAAGCGTTGTAGACGGGGAAGCGTCGGGAGACGGAACCTTCGACGCGCTCTTCCAAGCGATTGCTAACGCGTCTGGATACGCTCCAGCCCTGCGCGAGTTTCGCGTGGATGCCGTTACTGCCGGTGAGGATGCTCTGGGGGAGACCTCGGTTGTGGTTGACCTCGACGGCGCTACCGGCGCAGGTCAGGCCGTAGCCACTGACGTGGTTGAGGCCGCAGCGAAGGCGTATGTTCGAGCGCTTTCAAATGCCGTTCGCCGCTCCAAGACTCCGATGACAACTGACATGAAGGGCACCCCATGACTCCAACATCACTTTTCGACAAGATCTGGGCCCAGCACGAGGTTGCCCCTGGGCTGATCTGGATCGACTTGCACCTGGTGCACGAGGTGACGAGTGCGCAAGCGTTTGAGGGTCTTCGCCTTGCCGGCAGGACGGTTCGCCGACCGGACCGGACATTGGCAACCGCTGATCACAACGTCCCCACTGACGGGGTGACTTCCGCTTCGATGATTCGCGACGTGCTCTCCCGGACTCAGGTTGAGGCCCTGGAGAACAACTGCGCCGAGTTCGGCGTTCCTGTCTTCTCGCTTGGCTCAGGGCGCCAAGGGATCGTTCATGTGATCGGGCCAGAGCAGGGTGTCACGCAGCCGGGTATGACGATCGTCTGTGGGGACAGCCACACTGCTACCCATGGTGCGTTTGGAGCACTGGCCTTCGGTATCGGCACAAGCGAAGTCGAGCATGTTCTCGCGTCCCAGACCATGGTTCAGAACAAACCCAAGAGCATGCGGATCACCTACGAAGGCATGCCCGGATTTGGAGTTACGGCTAAGGATCTAATCCTTGCCACCATTGGGCAGATGGGCGTTGATGGCGCCAGCGGTCACGTCGTTGAGTACTGCGGGCCCGCAATAGAGGCGCTCTCGATGGAGGGCCGGATGACTGTCTGCAACATGACTATTGAGGGCGGTGGGCGCGCAGGGATGATCTCCCCGGACGCGACGACCCTTGCTTGGTTTGGCGATGAGCGCCCGGGTGGCCCGACGGACCTTGCAGCCGCCGGCGAACGCTGGGCGCTGCTCAAGACCGACGAGGGCGCGAGCTTTGACCGTGAGATGGTGGTTGACGTCACTGCGATCTCACCGCAAGTCACATGGGGCACAACCCCGAGCATGGTCGCTCCGGTCACTGCTTCGGTCCCAATTCCACGCGATGGCGGTGAAGAGCGTGCTCTGGAGTACATGGACCTCGCTGCCGGAACACCGATTGAGGAGATCCAGCTCGACCGGGTATTTATTGGCTCCTGCACTAACTCGCGGATTGGTGACCTCAGGGCTGCGGCCGAGATCGTCAAGGGTCACAAGGTTGCATCGACGGTCAGCGCGATGGTTGTGCCAGGTTCCGCGAAGGTCAAGATTCAGGCCGAGAGCGAAGGGCTCGATGGCATCTTCCGCGACGCAGGCTTTGACTGGCGGGATGCTGGCTGTTCCATGTGTCTCGGAATGAACCCAGACACGCTCTCACCCGGCGAGCGCTGCGCCTCAACCTCTAACCGTAACTTTGAGGGCCGGCAGGGCAGAGGTGGGCGTACCCACCTTGTCTCACCTCAGATGGCAGCAGCAGCTGCCATCAAGGGCCACTTTGTCGACATCAGGAATTGGGAGGCGTAATGGAAGCCGTCAACATCATCAGCGGTGGAG
>JBAXCW010000005.1:0-15461 GCA_037141275.1 Actinomycetes bacterium | reverse complement strand
CGCGTGCAGTGGGTTTCAGCTGTGATCGAGAGCGGTGGCCGGGATGTTCTCCGGGCGATGGCGCTGTTCATGCGCACGGAGGAGGCCACCTCCCCTGTTGTTGACCTTCAGTCAGCACCCCTTCCGCTGCCTGGGGACGACCTTCCCAGCGCGGTTGATGAACTCAACGCGGGGGAGATGTTTGCGGGCTCGGCCGTTGACATCCGCCTTGCGGGGCAAAAAGATTCATGGATCGCACAGGGTCCAGGGCGCGCTTGGTTCCGCCTCAAAGTGCCGCTCGTGCAAGGTGAGACGCCAACGCCTCAACAGCGTGCGGTCAGTGCCGCGGACTTCGGCAATGGCATCAGCGCAGCCCTCGACTGGGGAGAGTGGCTCTTCGTCAATTCAGACCTGACCGTGAACCTGCTCCGAGTGCCGCAAGGTGAGTGGATCTCGCTCGACTCGGTGATGCGCATCGGGGGGGATGGCACAGCCCTGACTGAGACCCGCCTAGCTGACGTCGAGGGCGGTATTGGGACTGCGACACAGAGCCTGTTCGTTGCGCCCTCACCAGGCGCAAGTTCGTTCGGCAAGAACGCCTGATTAGCCCAATAACCCCGCAAATAGCGGGGCTTGTTGGTTGGCAGGTGACACGCGGGGGGCTTGGTTGGTAGTTTCGCGGTCGTGGAAGCCGGAGTCGTACTCAGGAATAGGTTGGTGGTCGCAACGAACACGTGGCGTACCCACGTGGGCGGACCCCTTCCCAAAATTCCAAAGGGTCATCCACAGGATCAGATCGAAGCCTTCGAGATGGCACTGATCGAACGCCTTGCAGCAGACGCGACACCGCAGAACGCCAGCGAGGTCGCGGAGCGCACTTGGGACCTTGTTCATGATCGTCCTGAAGACGATCCGATCAAGGCCAGAGTGATGGAGCTTCACACCGAGCTGATCAAGCTCGGACCGCCCATCATCGAGCCGTAGCCCCCGGGAATACTTACCCGTCACCCCGGAGTCACTCCGGGAGTGCTAGCGTTTAGCTCGTAAGGTCGAACCTTTCGGGGAACGACGAAGTCAGTGCAGTGCAAGCGAGCAGTGTGCTCCCCAATGGGAAGTTCCGCAACGCAGCACCAGCAGTTAAAAAGGAAGGGCATAAATTGCCTACCGGAACAGTTAAGTGGTTCAGAGACGACAAGGGCTTCGGCTTCATCACACCAGACGATGGTGCTCAGGACCTGTTCGTGCATTACTCAGCCATTGGTGGCCAGGGTTACCGCTCACTCAGTGAGGGTGCCAAGGTTTCTTATGAAGAGGAAGCCGGCGAAAAAGGGCCTAAGGCCGTTAACGTCGCTCTGATCTAAATCAGACACCATGGGGAGCCGCCTTTGACCGTAAGGTCAGGGCGGCTTTTCTGTTTTCTGGGTGAGGGTCCCGGCAGGATTGCGAGCCGGTTCTGCGAAGATCAACCTTGATGTCCCGCCCTTCTGGTCCTTCAAACCGCGCACTTGTACGCCGCCGCCGAGCCGCTGCCCTACTGCTCTTGGCCGTGGCAGCTGTAGCCGTTGGCTGGGGGTTGACCTCATCCCGGGTTACTCCCTCGGGCTCAAATGTTGCCTCTTCGGCCGCATCCAACCCCTCAACGTCTGTTTCAACTGCGACGACGACTACCCAGGCCGCTGACCCCGTCACCAACTTGCAGGCGATCACCCCCTTGGTACCGGGAACGGCCCATGTGATCACTGAGGCGGCCCCCTCGGCCGTTAGTAAGCGGCAAGTGGCGCTGACCTTTGACGATGGCTTCTGCGCTGCGTGCGTCAAGAAGATCATTGATGTGCTCGTCCAGACGGGTGCCCACGCGACGTTCTTCCCCAATGGCCGTTACGCCGCAAGTTGGGACTCCCAGGCCAGTCGAATCAAAGAGATGGTCGCCAACGGGCAACTGACATTGGGTAATCACACCTTCAGCCACAACACCTCAACGACAATTGGTCCGGATGCCTTTGGCCAGGACCTCCAACGCAACGAGGACTGGATTGAGAGGACCTTCTCCCTCACCGGGCGCCCATGGTTCCGCCCGCCCTATGGGGACTACAACTCGGGAACCTTGGATAAGGCAGGGCAGCTGGGCTACACCAAGGTTGTGATGTGGTCGGGGACTGTTGCGGACTCAAGCCTGCGAACCCCGAAGTACATCCTCAACGCGATCAAGTACTGGGCCAAGCCAGGACGGATCATCCTGATGCACGGCAACTACCCACCGACCGCACAAGTGCTGCCACAGATCCTGACGATGCTCAAACGCATGAACCTCACCCCAGTGACGGTGGCCGAGATGTCCCAGGGCGGTACGCGCTCAACTAGCCCCAGCACCGGGTACTAGCCGCACGACCTGCGGCTGACCGGGGAGGGAACCCGCGACCCCCTCAATCAGCGGAGAGTAAGCAGGTACGCGCATTCGAACCGTTGAGTTCGCGCAACCTGCCCACCAAGCCGCTTGATCAGATTCAGGCGCGTGCCCACAGGCAGGCTGCATGGGATCAGCACGAACGCGAAGCCGTGGGATTTGAAGAACTTCTGGGTTTCCGCGGTCGAGGCCCCAAGCCCGAAGCCGTTCACATAGGCCGACTGCTGCGAGGAGCGGAGGTTGTAGTCGGGTGTCAGATTGCGGTGGCCGACCCACGGGACACGGCCTGTTCGCCACGGAACCATCGCTCCAAGCGGCCCGGGGGCCAAAACCCCTCCCGCCCTCTGGCTATTGGAAATTGCCTTGAAGGCCTCTGCTTCGCCTGGTGCGATGAAGCGCTGGTTGACCGGGTTCATGGTGTCGCTCAGCTCGGTCCCCAGACGCATGGTCCCGGGGATGACTACGAGGGCAAGGAGGGTAATCCCGGAAATGGCAACCCGACTCGCTCCTGGCCATGAGCGGGTGGCATGGGCGACGCCGATGACTGACAGTGTCGCCAGAGGAATCGAGAGGCCGCGCAGCATGTGCTGGGGCACGTTCCCTAGCTCGGACTCGAGTATCAGTGTTCCTCCAAGTAGGCCAGCGAGCGACCATGTGGTCAGCATCACAAGTCGGAAGTCCCTCGTTGTTGTCCGCCAAGCCAGGGGTGCGAGGAGGAGAAGCGGGGCGAGGGGAAGCCAGAGAGCCCACCAGGGCGTCCCATGGGTGAGCGCTACCAGTTGCACTCCGCTCAATGCCCAGCCGGACTCGAGTCGGTCTAGCAGGGCGTAGTAGATCAGCGGGCAAGTTGCGCTGGCGAGGAGAAGTGCTGGCGTGCGCCATCCCGTCGGCCTTGGGACCCCATTGCTGAGTACGCCGGGAATCCGCGAAACCAGCTCCGCAGCCACCACCGCAGCAATGAGCGTTAGTCCTGGCCAAGGCTGGATCCACGAGCAGAGGAAGGCTCCGATGCAGAGAAGCCAAGGTGTGCCGCTGCGCGTCGGGCCCGTTCGCTTAGTCCAGTAGCCAGCCAGCACGACAGCCAGCAGGCCGGTTGAAACCGCGCCCAGCGGCCAGCCAAAGAGGAGTCGCATGGGCCACGCGTCGCCCTCAGCCACGCTGAAGGAGAGCCGCTCCTTGAGTCCCAACGGTATGTGCCCGAGCTGGTCTGGCCGAAATGCGTACCCAAGGCCCAATATCAGAGCGACAATGCGCGGGCCTGATTCCGATGCGGGAATCGCGCTCTCAACGGCCCTCGTCGCACCCCAAACGACTGAGATGACTCCAACCGGCATCCAGAGCGCGAAGGCATATGGGATGGGTAAGCCAAGCCAGGCCAAGCCCCCAGACAGCCCCAACATTGGATGCAGGAAAACTCGGGTTCCCACCTCTGTGGCAAACGGGTTGCCGATCAGAAGGTGCCGGGATGCCTCCCGCACAAAACCGAGGTATTGCATGCCGTCAGCTGTGTATCCGAACGCGCCAGACCAAACCCAACCGTGCGCAATCACTTGGTAGAGGCATCTCGCTAGAACTGAGCAGCCCGCGAAAGCAAATAGTGCCCAAACGGCGAGCTTCGAACTGCGATACCAGCGGCTGGGCATGGGGCGATGATACGGGCTGTGTCTGAGCACACTCCGGTAGGCTGCGCCGCATGACCGAATCCATTCCTCAGTACTCACTTACAGACGAGCAACTTGCCATCCGCGACATGGTTCGCCAGATCACAGAAGAGCGCATCGCACCCCGCGCAGCTGAGATTGATGCCAAGGGTGAATACCCACACGATTTGCGCAAGCTCCTAGGCGAACAGGGCATTTATGGCCTCGCTGTTCCAGAGGAGTACGGCGGAACTCACACCGAAGAGGGCTGCGGCACTCTGACTTTGAACATCGCCGTTGAGGAGATCAGCAAGGCCTGCGCAAGCACCGCCCTTACACTGATGGTCGCCGAGCTGGGAACACTTCCAATCAGGATCGCCGGCACCGAGGAGCAGAAGCAAAAGTGGCTCCCCAAGGTAGCCACCGGCGAGTGGTCATCCGCGTTCGGTCTGTCCGAGCCCGAGGCTGGGTCAGACGTTGCCGGCATGTTGACCCGCGCGGTCAAGGATGGCGACGACTACGTAATCACCGGGTCCAAGAGTTGGATCACCAACGCTGGAATTGCCGATTACTACATCATCTTCGCGGTCACAGACAAGGAGGCCAAGCACAAGGGCATCAGCGCTTTTGTGATGGAAGCTGATCGGCCTGGCTTTGCTGTTACAAGCCTTGAGCACAAGATGGGAATTAAGGGCAGCCCCACTGGCAGCCTCTCCTTCGATGAGGTCCGCATTCCAGCCGAGAACCTGCTGGGCAATGAGGGCGAAGGCTTCAAGATCGCAATGCAAACACTTGACCGCAGCCGACTTGGTGTGGCAGCGCAAGGCTTGGGTATCGCCCAGGGCGCGCTTGACTACGCAAGTGCCTACGCCAAGGAGCGCAAGGCTTTTGGCAAGGTGCTGACTGAGTTCCAAGCAGTCTCAGGCAAGCTTGCCGATGCGGCAATCGGCTGTGCTGCTGGCCGCGAGCTGCTCTACAAGGCTGCCTGCGGCGTGGACCGTCAGGACCCAGGCTTTGGTGCCATGTCGTCAATGGCCAAGGTGTTTTGCGCTGACCATGCGATGAAGACCACGGTCGAGATGGTCCAGGTCCTCGGCGGATCCGGCTATGTCGTCGAGTACCCAATGGAGCGCTTCATGCGTGACGCAAAGATCACCCAGATTTACGAGGGCGCGCAGGAAATTCAGCGCGTCGTCATCGCCCGTTCGCTTTAGTCAAAGTCGCGGCTGTGGGTAAGTCAGAGTTCACTTACACATTGGGCTTTGACCTAGCGTCGAAGCCGAAGACGACTGGGTTCTGCTCGATCAGGTGGGGTGGGGATGGCCCGTTGCTCAGTCAGCTCTGTGTCGGTGAGACCGCTGAGGGGATAGAGCTGCACGACAAGTTCATCTCCAACGGAATTAAGGGTCTCTACGGAGGATTTGATGACGGCCCAATAACCAAGGTTGGGATTGACGCTCCTCTCGGTTGGCCACAACCCTTCGTTGATGCGATCGCCTCCTACCACGCTGGGGATCAGTGGCCACTTCCGTTGGACTTTTCTCGGGCGCCTTTTGAACGCAGGGAAACCGACCGCTTTGTGAAGGAACAGACGGGCAAGACGGCTCTGTCTGTCAGCACTGACCGGATTGCCTACCCCGCCATGCGGGCCGCGGTCATTCTCAGCGACCTGGCCGCTGCCCTCGGCCCGGACAGGGTTGCGCGCGACGGGTCAGGGCTCACCTGTGAGGTCTACCCGGCCGCAGCGCTTCTGATCTGGGCGCCCGAGCAGGGTGGCGCTGGAAGTGAACAGGGCAGCTACAAGAAGGTGGGCAGCATTCGCGTTCGTTTGGCGCAGATCCTCAAAGACGGGGTGGGGCTTGCAGACCCCGATGGGCTTCTGGCGCAATGCGAGGAGAGCGACGATTGCCTAGACGCCCTGCTCTCGGCGCTTGTGGCACGCGCGGTTGAGACCGGCGCCACGCTGACGCCGCCATCAGACGAGGCCCACCGTCTCGCGCTGAGCGAGGGTTGGATTCACCTTCCCTGCGGGCCACTGGACGCGCTCCGCTGAGCGGCCGTCCCTGCTTCGTAGGTAGTCTCCCGGCCATCGCAAACCTCGCCCCAACAAGGAGCTAACCCCCATGCCAGAAGCAGTCATCGTTGATGCAATCCGTACGCCGATCGGCCGTGCCTTCAAGGGCTCGCTGTCATCACTTCGTCCAGACGAAACCCTTGCCTTCATTCTTGATGCTCTGATGGAGCGCAACCCAGGCGTTGACCCCAAGCTTGTTGAAGAGGTCATCTGCGGCTGCGGTCTTCCACAGGGCCTTCAGGCCAACAACATTGGCCGCATCGGCGTTCTGCTGAGCAAGCACCTCACGCAGGAGACCAACGGTTCAACGATCTCCCGTTACTGCTCATCAGGTCTCGACGCAATCCGCGTCGCTTCCAACAACGTCAAGGCAGGACAGGGCGATGTTTACATCGCCGCTGGCGTTGAGTTCGTCTCCAAGTTCAACGAGGCACAGGAAGCAGTTCGCCCCGATGATCAGAACGAGAACCTGAAGGGCAACAATGGCCAGCCAGTCGCGTACATCGCCATGGGTGTAACCGCTGAGAACGTTGCTGACCGTTACGGCGTGACGCGCGAAGAGCAGGACGCTTACGCACAGCGCAGCCAGGAGCTTGCTGTCGCAGCTCAGGAGTCCGGCTTCTTTGACCGTGAGATCGCCCCAGTCACCCTTGCTGACGGAACTGTTGTCACCAAGGACGACGGCCCACGCGCAAGCTCAACCGTGGAGAAGCTCGCAACGCTGGAAGGTGCATTCCGTGAAGGTGGCACTGTGACCGCAGGTAACGCCTGCCCACTCAATGACGGGGCAGCAGCTTGCCTGATCATGAGCGCCGAGAAGGCAGCCGAGCTTGGCCTTAAGCCACGCGCGCGCATCGTGACCGCAGCCACTTATGGCAACGAGCCTGAGTACATGGGCGTTGCTCCGATTGGCGCAATCAAGAAGGTTCTTGAGCGGGCCAACCTGACAATGGATGACATCGATGTTGTCGAGCTGAACGAGGCTTTCGCAGCCCAGGTGATCCCAATCGCCAAGGAATGTGGAATCGATATGGCCAAGCTCAACCCACACGGTGGAGCAATCGCTCTCGGTCACCCATTCGGAATGACCGGCGTTCGCATCATGACCACCCTCCTCAATGACCTTGAGACCATGGGCGGCCGCTACGGCCTTGAGACCATGTGTGTTGCACAGGGTCAAGGCAACGCAATGATCGTGGAGCGCCTCGACGCATAGGCGACAGCCACCAAGGCTTTACAGGCCCGTTCCACTCCAGAGTTTGGGGTGGTGCGGGTTTTGTTTTGGCGCCCGTCGGTTTTTAGTAGCGGGCCCTAGGGCCGGCCGAGGCGGGCGTTTTCGAGTCGCTTGGCCCACTCGTCGTTTGCCCGCTGGACCTTCTCGGCACCGATTGAGCTTGATGTGTCCTTGCGTTCCATTGCGGAGGAGTCGAGTCGGTCGAACTCTTCGCGGGCACGGTCGAAGGTGTCTTGGATGTCCTCAAAGCTGGCTGCGCGCACGCCCTTGATCAGGTCCTTGCGGAGCTGAATCTCTGCCTTGGGCGAGAGCACCTTGGGCTTCTTGGTGCGCGGTGCCGCGGCCGAGCGGCCCGGTCCCGTCTTGGCCCGCCCTGAGCCGCGCAGCAATGCGCGTGAGGTAGCTAACTCATCGTTTGTGAGGGCCGCGTACATCGTCTTGATGGCTTCCGGCGAACGGCTGTCAACAAGGCTGTAGTTGAGGACTCGCAGCACCTCGCGCTTGCGGGCAGTCCCAGCTAGCTCAGTCATTTGTCCTGCGGCCGCGGAGGTGGAGCCCGAGGGGCGTTCGCGATCCCAATTCATCTTGCTGGCCATGTGGGTCCAGCCTAGCCGTCGGGGCTGAGAGAGCCGGAGCTGGTTTACGGGCTAGTCCTCTTGGACTTGCAGCACTGAGAACTCCACGGCGTGGATTTCGTTCTCGTCGATCACCATCACCAGTTGGTATGGGCCTGGTGTGGGGAAGACAACACCTCGGAAGTTGAAGGTCATCGCAAGCTTTTCCTCGGCTACGTCGTCGATTGCGTCGCGGTCGCGTTGGGACACCATCTCAGTCCGCGTCCGGGCAACCTCCTCACCATCGGGTCCTTGGACGATCAGTTCAAACACATGGTCAGCGAGAACCTCATCCGCTGGCACAACCAGCCGCAACGCGACATCAAAGGATCCATGCGCATGCGGGAAGGACTGTGCAGTGAGGAAATCCCAACCAGCGCCGTAAATATCGAGCTTGCCATCAGGGCGCTGGATCGCCCCGTCAGCCAAGAGTGCGTAATCAATCCTCATCAGGTCAGGGTAGCGCGGGTCGGCTGTTACTTCGGAGCCATCCTGATAGCGCCGTCCAAGCGGATGGTTTCGCCGTTGAGCATTGGGTTGGCGATGATCGCCAGGGCCAGTTGCCCGTACTCGGCTGGGTTGCCGAGGCGAGGGGGGTAAGGAATTGTCGCGCCGAGCGCCTCACGGGCTTCTTGGGGCAGTGACGCTAGGAGGGGAGTGTCAAAAAGGCCTGGGGCAATCGTGTTGACTCGGATGTTGTGGCGGGCTAGGTCCCGGGCTGCGGGAAGAGTCATTGCCACCACACCGCCCTTGCTTGCTGCGTAGGCAAGCTGGCCGATCTGACCGTCGTACGCAGCGATACTTGCCGTGTTAACAATCACGCCGCGCTCTCCATCTGGCCCCTCGGGCTCGTTTTCAACCATTGCGGCGGAGGCAAACCGCAAGACATTGAATGTGCCAAGAAGGTTGACGTTGATGACCGTCTCAAAGGGCTGAAGGCTGTGAGCACCGTGTTTGGAAGCAGTCCGTTCAGCCCAGCCGATCCCAGCGCAGTTGACTGCGATTCGCAGCCCGCCTTCTAGAGCAGCCGCCTGCTGCACAGCTGACTCAACTTGGGTTGGCTCAGTGACATCCATGTGAGCAAAGCGGGCGCCATCGCCAAGCTCTGCCGTGAGTTGCTCGCCGCGCTCTTGATCACGGTCGGCAATTGTCACCTCTGCGCCTGCTGCGTGGAGGGCTCTCGCGGTCGCTGCTCCAAGTCCGGAGGCGCCGCCCGCTACAAGGGCTGACTTCTTTGCAGTTTCCATGGTTGGAGCCTAACCGGGTGAGGGGATTGTCGTGCGCCGCAGCAAGACTCGGCCGGTTTCCAAGAGAAGCCACGCGGTCACGGTCGCGGCGTCAAGCAGCCAGACGATTGGTATTGCGGCGGGGACAATTGCGGCAGCAAGAACTGGCCCGCCTTGGACCCAAAGGCTCGCGCCAACCGCGGGGATCACGAGCAGCACGACGACGCAGCTGCAGCCGCAGCAGGAGGTAGGTGTCTTGGGTCCATTACGCCCAACGGAGTAAACAAGCGCGCAAACGCCAGCGATCGCTGCAAACCAGCCCGTTGCCTCCAGTCCACTCATCTTGGTGGACCCACTCGCGCTGTCCTGGAGCAGTCCACCCGTTGAGATCAGAGCTATCAGAAGGATGAGCACGCCGAGGATCAGCAGGAAGCAACCGATCAGCGCTGCCCTTGGGCTGGGATAGCGGGACCCGCAGGCCGGGCAGAGCGCTCCCGGTGAACCTTGCGTCTGGTGGCAGCCAGGGCAGTCGGTCGGCCCAGCGGCAGAGGCCCATAGCAAGCCCAGCTGTTCCTTAGGCGGAAGCTCGCCGCTTCCCTCTCCGCGAGTGACAGTGGTAAGGACGGGTTGCTTGGGCGCGGGGTTCACGGACTCCCCAGCCGGGGCTGGCAGCGTTACAGCAGGGGGACTGGTGAAAGCCGCGGAGAGAGGCTCGACCGGCTCGCCGCACTCACCGCAGTATTGGGCGTCAAGACCGAGTTCCGAGCCGCACTGTTCGCAGAAATTGGCCATCAGCCGGGCCGTGTCCACCTGACAAAGAGCGAGCCATTCCGCTCTGCCAAATGTGAAAGGACCAAAGGCGTTGCAGCGGCGAGAGGAGGGCCATTTGAGATCCCCATGGCGCCGCCACCAGCGAGGATCGGCGCGATTGTGACAAACAGGTCATCAACCACATCCGCCGCAACTAGAGCGGCAACCAGCTTTGGCCCACCCTCGCAAAGGACGCTGCCGACGCCCCGTCGGCCCAGTTCCTCAAGGACTGCATCCGGGGTGACCGCGTCAAGCTCAACCTGTTCAACATTGGTCGCAACGCTTGGCGCTGTGCCACTGGGAACGAAGGCGAGAACCTTCTGCTCTGGGTCACTCAACATTGGGGCCTCGAAGGGCAAGACGCCAGAACGGCTAATCAATACGGCCAGCGGGTTAGGAGCTAGCCCGCGGGCAACCCGTTGACGCTGGCGCTCTGGGTCCCGAATAATCCGGTGGTAGCTCTCGACGGCAACCGTTGACGTTCCCGCCAGGACAGCGTCAACTCGGTCACGGAGAGCCTTGAACACGGCCAGATCGCCGTCATCGCCGATCCCACCCGACTTACCGTCCTCAAGCGACACGGCGCCGTCAGCGGTGACCGCATAGTTGACCCCAACGCGAGGCCGAGCCAAGCTGGACCCGACTCCTTCACGAGGGTTCCACGCCTCCAACAAGCCGTCCGCATCCACCTCTGCGCGGCCGGGCCAGAGGCGCGTGAAGGTCATCGCGGCAGCATGTCGCGGATCAGAGTGGGTACCTGATCGGGCGCGGCAAGCGGCGTCAGGCACAGGGTGGTGATGCCGCCATCAGCGAACTCAGCGAGGCGGTCGCGCATCTGTTCGGGAGATCCCATAATGCAAATCTCTCTGATCAGGTCCACCGGCGCAACCTCAAGTGCCTTGACGCGGTCACCGGCATTCCACGCCTCAAGCATTGGGTCAAGAGCATCGCCCCAGCCACAGGAGCGGAAGAACTCCTCATAAACCTTCACTGTGGCGTAGCCGGCAAGAACAAACTTGGCGATCCCCATCGCTTGGTCCTCATCACCTGGAATGCAAAAGAAGCGACAGACCACATCGCTTGATCCCGCTGGCTTGCCAGCCTCTCGCTCACCAATCTGAATCTGCTCAGTGACATGTGGCAAGGCGCTGATGGGTAGGAAGTTGACGAATGTTCCGTCCGCGATTTTGCCGCCAAGTTGGAGCATCTTGTCGCGCAGAGCTGCGATGTAAATCGGCGGTGCTGTCTCAGGTGGGATCTCAAGCTTGAACCCACCCGGACCACGCTCGCCGGCGAGCACAGGGCGGATTGCCTCGACCGTCTCGCGAACCTTGGTGAGGGGCTTTTCGAAGGTGAAGCCATTCCACTTCTCAACAATCACATTGGAGGAGGCGCCAATCCCTAAGACGAAGCGTCCATCGCTTGCGTCCTGCAACGCAGCCGCCTGCTGGGCAAGAAGAACTGGCCCGCGGGTGAATACGCCAACCACGCCGGTCCCAAGCCTGACCCGGTCAGTCCAAGCCGCGGCGAGGGCAAGTGGAGTGAATCCATCAGGGCCGTTTGTCTCACCAGTCCAGATGTCGTCGTAGCCGGCTTCCTCAGCTGCCAAGACCAAAGGCTTGAGCTGCTTGATGCCGGTCATCGGAAGTGGGAGCGTCAGCCCCCAGCGGGTATCGGGACGGTTCTCAGAGCTCATCAATTGGATGGTATGTGACGGGTCCCCATTTGGCGAGGTGATCTGGCATCAAAGCCCCAGTCTCACCCTCAATTACCTGCCGGGGTTTAGGATCAGGACCCTATGAATACACCTGACCCGAAACTACCCGACCGCAACCTTGCTCTAGAGCTTGCCAGGGTGACTGAATTCGCCGCCATGGGCGCTGCTGCCTGGATTGGCAAGGGTGACAAGATCGCCGCTGATCAAGCCGCGGTGGACGCCCTGCACTATGTCCTAGCCCGCACGCCGATCTCAGGTGTGGTGACCAGCGGCGAAGGGACCAAGGATTCCGCCCCCAAGCTCTATCACGGCGAAGAGGTTGGCTCCGGTGGACCAGAGGTATCCATTGCCATTGACCCACTTGAGGGCACTCGCCTGACCGCAGAGGGCTTCCCCGGTGCGATCGCTGTGATCGCCGCATCGCCCAAGGGCACAATGTTTGACCCGGGCGATTCCGTTCCATACATGGAGAAGATTGCAACCGGCGGCGAGTTTGCCGACCTGCTTGAGCTTGATGATCCTGTTGCGACAGTGAAGAAGATCGCCGCCCGTAAGGGCACCGCGCTTGATCAGGTAACCGTTGTGGTCCTGGACCGTCCCCGACACGGAGACACAATCGCCGCCATTCGCGGTGCTGGCGCACGAGTCAGGCTGATCCTCGACGGGGACATCCTTCCCGTTCTGCTCGCAGCTGACGAGAGCTCCGCAGTGGACATGCTCTGGGGCGTTGGAGGAACACCCGAGACGCTGATTGGCTCCGCTGCCTGCCGTTGCAATGGTGGCCAGCTGCTCGCCCGCTTCTGGCCACGCACGGATGGGGAGCGCGCGGTTGGTATCGCTGAAGGCCTCGACATGGAGCGCATTTTCACGGCTGAGGACCTTGTCGGAGGGGACGACGTCTTCTTCTCCTGCACTGGTGTGACTTCAGGCGAGATCGTCAAGGGCGTTCAGTTCCGTGATGGCCATGTGATCACCGAGTCGCTGTCCATGCGGAGCCGGAGCGGCACGATTCGTCGTATTGAAGGCGTCCATGACCTTGCCAAGATTGAATCGATGAAGAAGTCCGCGGCGGCCGGGTAGACCCGACCTCTCACTCTCTTGAAGCGACCAGATGAAGACAGGAGACTTTGATGTCATCAGCCGCTGAGCACCGTGCAAAGCGCGTCCTCGCGGTGTTGAAGGGCACCACTGGACTGATTCTTGGCGCCGTCGCGTTGTCGAGCCTGACCGTCTTGCGGCCTACTGCGATTGGCTTTGACCCCTCGTATTGGCTGATGTGGGCAAATGAAATCACGTCGGGAAAGCTGGTCACAGCGCAGGCTTGGACAAGTTGGAAGCCACTGCCAATGCCTTTCATGGTTGTCTTCAGCCTGTTTGGTAGTGCGGCCCCAACACTGTGGATGATCGTTGCCAGAGCGGGAACGCTTGTTGCTACCGCTCTTGCGTTCAGGATCACGTGGAACTTGGTGCTCGGGATGCTGCCAGGGGATTCGAGCCAGATGAGGTCGCGAGTCCCAGCGGCCCTTGGCGGGACTGTGGCAGCCGCAGGGTTGTTGAGGCTCTTGCTGGGCTGGTCAATGACCGGCTACTCAGAGGGCTTGGCGATAGCCCTGATGCTCGCTGGCGTGGAATGCATGCTGAAGGAACGCCACAAGCCTGCTCTGCTGTTCTACCTTGCTGCCTGTCTGGGTCGCCCTGAACCACTCTTGGCAGTGATGGTTTACGGCGCCTGGCTGTGGCGACGAGAGCCCGAACTGCGCAAGTGGATCATTGGCGGACCAGTTCTGGTGCTGGCCAGTTGGTTGATCCCAGAGTGGATTGGTTCAGGGGATCCCTTCCGGGCTGGCAGCCTTGGAAAGGTCCTGCACCTGCACCAGACGCGGAGCGCCGACAGCAACCCACTGACCGCGGTTAGCGGTGCCTTTACCGCACTGCCGGTTGCTGTCGTGGTATTCCTCCCAGCCAGTGTGGCGGCTGTCTATTGGGCGGCAAAACGCGGCAACCGCAAGCCCCTCATGATCAGCGTGATCGGCCTTATCTGGGCGGTTATGGTTGCGCTCCAAGTTGCCCTTGTGGCCTCACAGACCACGCATCCCGGGCTCCTGCGGTACATGATTCCTGCCCAAGCATTCCTGCTCCTCATACTCGGAGTTGGGGCAGGTTCGTTGGCGTTCTTCTTGGGCAAGGGGCTTGAGAGGATCGGGCTGGACGCTAGGGCAGCGGCGGGGATACTTGCCACCATTGGGGTTCTCGGAGTGGTGGCTTCGATGAGCATTTCGATCGTTCCCAAGTACAACGTCATGCAGGACGGACAAAGGCTTCTTGCCCACGCGAACGCGCAACTTGACAGGGCAATCAAACACGCCGGCGGTCCAGCCGCAATCCGTGCATGCCAGCCAATCGCGAACTACCCCCGGTGGGACGCAACAATTGCTTGGAAGGTCGGGGTCACGCTCGACGCATTTGGGCGCCGCGGGTCACCTGATGACCCTCGCTCTCGCGCACACTTCAAGCACGGAACGACATTCCGTCTTAGCGGGATTCTCGCTGACGCGAGACACGCTTCATACAGCCCGGCCGCTGTTGCACCGAAGGCCAAGCTTGCAGTCAAGGCGGCACCGTGGCGCATTTACCAGCGCTGTGCCGCCAAGCAGCGTAAGAAGAAGTGAAGACAGCGACGGTGACAACGACTCGAAAGATCCGTCGCTTGCGAGGGCTATTGCGCGGCGAATCCGGCCTCCTTGTCGGATCAACTTTGCTCGCAGCGATAACTCTTCTCTGGCCTTTCAGTGTCAGGTCCGATGCTGCTTACTGGATGCTCTGGGGTCGCGAGCTGACCCACTTCACGCTGGACACTGGGACCAGTTGGACTAGCTGGAAGCCCCTTCCGGTGGGCTTCACGACCGTCTATAGCCTGTTCGGTGATACCGCCGCATCGACGCTGTGGATGCTGACCGCCAGAGCAGCGATGTTCTTTTCTGCAGCGGTGATGCTCAGGGTTGTCGCGAGACTTGCTGGAGATGCCCTTAGGCCCATCGGAGTCAGTTCCAAACTCCCGGGCGCGGTGGGCGGCCTCCTCGCTGGCCTCCTTGTCTTCCGGCTACTCCTTCCTTACACGTCCTTGGGCTATGCGGAGGGGCTAACGGTCGCGGTCGTTCTCTTGGCACTTGAGCGGGCGCTCGGTGGGAAGCACAAGTCGGCCCTGCTATTCGGTTTTGCAGCATGCCTCAGCCGCCCAGAGACCCTTGCTCCGGTGATGGTCTACGGCCTCTGGCTTTGGTTCAAGCAACCTGAGTTACGCAAGTGGGTGTTACTCGGACCGGTCTTTGTCGTCTCCGCCTGGCTGATTCCGGATTGGATCGGCTCCGGTGATCCATTGCGCGCCCGCTACCTCGGTGGAGTCCATCGTCCTGACGTCCGCTATCCCGCTGATGGCAAGCCATGGCTGATGAGCAAGACGCTGAAGACGAGGAGCTTGCAGCGGGCGAGCCGGCAAAAGGCACGCAACCAGCAAGCCACGACAACGCAGCCAACACCAGCGCCGCTGCGGCTGCGATGCCAAACATCCCCGTCCCACAAGCCCCTAAGCGAGCTGGGCGGCCCTTAGGGGCGCCCGGGTACGGACGAACACAAAAACTCACGCCCACGAAATTTATCTACAAGAACCCTGATGCTTGCGCCGGATGTCTGCGGCCCTTCAACCCGGATGACCCGGCTCAAGCTTGGACGGCCTGGGACACGGTGGAGTTGTGTGCTTTGCACC
>JBAXCW010000004.1:0-17056 GCA_037141275.1 Actinomycetes bacterium | reverse complement strand
GCGCAGGTTGTGGGCCCAGGATCGATGATCAGATCGCCAACGCGCCAAGTGCAGAGAACCTTCTCCCTGCCGAGGTGGAGGATGTCAATCGGTTCGATGTCTGCCGCAGCACTCACAAACGCGCACAGTACCTACACTTCACACCTATGAGCGACCATCGACTTCCCAAGCCCGACCGCCCGTGGATGATGCGGACCTACGCCGGCCACTCAACTGCGGCCAAGTCCAACGAGCTGTACCGAGGCAACCTTGCCAAAGGCCAGACCGGCCTCTCCATTGCTTTCGACCTCCCCACCCAGACCGGCTATGACGCTGGCGACGAGCTCGCTCGCGGCGAGGTAGGCAAAGTCGGCGTGCCCGTCGCCCACCGCGGCGACATGAAGGTGCTCCTGGACGGGATTCCGCTCGACCAGATGAACACTTCGATGACGATCAACGCCACGGCGGCCTGGCTGCTCGGGCTGTACATCGTTGCCGCTGAGGAACAGGGAGCCACCGAAGACCAACTCCAAGGCACAACCCAGAACGACATCATCAAGGAGTTCCTCGCCCGTGGAACCTACGCGTTCCCCCCAGCCCCTTCGATGCGGCTGATCGCGGACATGGTTGCCTACACGGTCACAAACGTTCCAAAGTGGAATCCGATCAACATCTGCTCCTACCACCTCCAAGAGGCTGGGGCCACTCCAATCCAGGAGATCGCATATGCGATGAGCAATGCGATTGCCGTCCTCGACGCAGTGCGCGACCGGGTCGACGAGTCACTTATGCCGCAGGTGTTCTCACGCATCTCGTTCTTCGTCAACGCTGGCGTGCGGTTTATTGAGGAGCACGCCAAGCTCCGCGCGATGAGCATCCTCTGGGATGAGCTCGGCCGCGAGCGCTACGGCGTAACCGACGACAAGCTGCGCCGCTTCCGTTACGGAGTCCAGGTCAACTCCCTTGGTCTGACCGAAGCCCAGCCCGAGAACAACGTCCAGCGCATCGTCCTTGAGACGCTCGCAGTCACACTCGGCCGCGACGCCCGTGCCCGGGCCATCCAGCTTCCAGCTTGGAACGAGGCCCTCGGCCTTCCGCGACCATGGGATCAGCAGTGGTCACTGCGGATCCAGCAGGTGATGGCCTTTGAGACCGACATCCTGGACTACCCGGATATCTTCGAGGGCTCGAAGGTAATGGACGGTCTGGTTGCCGAAATGCTTGAGGGATCCCGCGCTGAGATGGCCGTGGTCGCTGAACATGGCGGCGCAGTCGAAGCAGTGCCCTACATGAAGGCCGAGCTCGTGGAAAGCCACCGGGCCCGCATCCGCAGGATCGAAACGGGCGAGATGAAGGTTGTCGGCATCAACGACTACCGCGAGACCGAGCACTCCCCTCTGACAGATGACTCCGAAGGCGGAATTCTTGTCGTGGACTCAGCGGTCGAGGCCCAGCAGACCGACGCGCTGGTCAAGTGGCGCTCTGAGCGCGACCAGCCGGCAGTTGACGCGGCACTGGCTGAGGTTGCCCGAGTGGCAGCAACAGCAGACGAGAACATCATGCCCGCAACAATCGCAGCAGCCCGCGCTGGAGCAACCACCGGCGAGTGGTCCGCCACCCTGCGCAATGCGTTCGGCGAGTACCGCGCCCCAACCGGAGTTGGTGAGACGGCCGGCAGCGTTGCTGGCGATGAGGAACTCGAAGGTCTGCGCGATGAAGTGGACCGCGTTTCAGAGGCCATTGGACGCCGGGTCAGGATTCTCGTTGGCAAGCCCGGCCTTGACGGGCACAGCAACGGTGCTGAACAGATCGCCGTACGAGCACGCGATGCGGGAATGGATGTCGTCTACGAGGGCATCCGTCTGACTCCTTCACAGATCGCCGCCTCCGCGGTACAGGAAGGCGTCCACGTGATCGGCCTGTCGATTCTCTCCGGCTCGCACCGGGAGCTGATCCCATCTGTAATCGGAGCTCTCAAGGAGGCTGGAGCTGGAGACGTCCCCGTCGTCGTTGGCGGAATCATTCCCGACCGGGATGTTGCTGAGCTGAAGGCCGCTGGAGTAGCTGCGGTCTATACGCCCAAGGACTACGACCTGACGCAGATCATCAGCGAAATTGTTGCCCTGGTCGCTGAGCGCAACGGAGTAACCCAGTCGGCGTGACTGGGTCCCGAGGTTCCGCGCTGGGCCATCGGCTCGCAGAGCGCGACCTGACCGCTGCGCCGGATGCGCTGAATCTGCTCGAGAGCTCAGCGAGCGCAGACTCTGCTGATCGTCAGGATCTCCTCAAAGCCACTTCACCTGCTGTGCTGGGGCATGAGCCGGCTGGCCACGTCGTCGGGATCACCGGTCCCCCAGGAGCCGGTAAGTCAACGCTGATCAGCGTCCTCGTGCGGGAACTGCGAGCCGCAGACCGATCCGTGGCAGTAGTCGCGGTGGACCCCTCGAGCAAGCGTTCTGGGGGTGCACTACTTGGGGACCGCGCGCGGATTGACTTTGACCCGGCAGATAAGAACCTTCTGATTCGTTCAATGGCAACTGGCGATCGCCTCGGTGGTTTGGCACGCCCCACTCGTGACGCCGCGGCAGCTCTTTCCGCCGCCTACGACGTGGTCATCGTCGAGACTGTTGGGGTTGGCCAGTCCGAGACCGAGATCGCGGATGTTGCTGACACGGTCTGCGTGGTGGTGCAGCCAGCATCAGGCGATGCCCTGCAGTTCATCAAGAGCGGAATCATGGAGATCCCAGATGTTCTTGTTGTCACCAAGGCTGACCTTGGCCAGATTGCCCAACGAGCCCGCAGGGATCTACACGCCGCACTCCGCTCCCTCGGAGCGACCAAGACTTCCGTCGTCGCCGTTTCCTCTGTCCCTCCAGCTTCTGGAATTCCTGACCTGATAGCTGCCGTGGACGCTCACGCCGAAAGCGTCGACCTCGCGACTGAGCGGGCTGAACGACGCAGAGCGCAGGCCCTCACCGAGTTCGCCGAGGAACACGGTCGCAAGGGTATGACCGCACTTGGGGGACGTCGCACCGCTGTCAAGGAGATCAAGACACTTGACCCCACACTCGATGTCCCGCAGATGGTGGCTGAGCTGTTGCGGCGATCCGAGAGTTAACTAGGCAGCCCCGGCTCGAACCAGTTCCGAGTCAGAATCAGCCAGAGGGCCAGCCCAGCATCCGGCCCGTACCGATTGACCCTCTTGCGGATCTCAGCATCAGTCACATGCTTCCTCCCCGTGATCCGGGCGTATTTGGGACGGGTCCACGAATCGAGAATTACCCCGGATGGCCTGCCGATCAGGAGTCCGATGTGGGCAGCGGCGTATGGCCCCACTCCGGGAAGGGCTTGTAGTCGCCGCGTGAGGTCTCGATCCGTTAGTTCGCCGGGTCCTGACTCGGCAAGCCCCTCGAGGTCGAGCTCCCCGCTGACCACAAGCCGAGCAAGCTCTCCAATCCGTCCTGCCCGGTATCCCACGCGGATCTTCTCCTTAAGGTCCCCTTCCGTCAACTCACTGACCGATGCCGGTGAGGGAAAAGCCCTGCCTTCATGAGGCTCCAGGCCTGGTCGGGCCTCGCTACCCAAGCTCCCGACGAGGAGCTGTGTCATTCGGATAGTCATTGACCACGAGCAGTTCGTCGTCAGGATTGTTCTCAGTACATCCTCAAATGCGGTGTCCCCCCGGGCGATACAGCCTGCGCCGTCAGCGCGTACCCATGCGAGATCTGGGTCCGAGTCCGCGAGGCCAAGGAAGCTGGTCAGGTCCCGCTGCAACCCAAGTATTCGACGGACCCGCGCAACCGCTTTGGGTTTCCCGCCGAGGTCAGTCAGTGCGCCAGCCCAGCTGACCCGTGTCGGAGCGCCCGGCAGGTCAGGTGAGTCCGAGCTGAACCGGAGTTCCCTCGGGCCAGAGTGAGTACTGATGACCACGTTGAGTGCCCCCTCAGCTGGGCGACTCCAGGGCGCGACCCCCGTCAGTCCGTGTGATTCGGCAATGCGCCTGAAGGCCATTGGGTTGCCGCCGTCATCAGCGAGGGTGAACTCGATTGTTGCCACAGCAGCAGGGTACGGCCCTAACGCCCGTTCAGCACCGAGGGAGTCTGCCGATAATGGGACTCAGTATCATTTATAAAGATGTCCCATGTAGTCAGCCAATTCCTTCATCCCTTTGTTCAGCGAGCCTGCGTGGAACTACTCCTCCTCTGCGTGACGGCCGCTGCGCTTGGCCCTTGGATACTGATGCGGGGCCTCGGGTTCTTCGGCCACGCGATTGGTACAGCGGCCTTCCCTGGCCTGATCGCTGCAGACGCGCTTGGCATCACCCCTCAACTCGGTGCCACCCTCGGGGCCATGGGAGTGGCCGCGGGCTCAGGCGTGGTCAGCCCGACAGCGCGTACGGGGACACGAACAGCTCTCTGGCTGACAGGAGCAATGGCAGTTGGAGCACTGCTGGCAAGCAACATCTCCCGCCCTGGAGCGGGAGTGGACTCCGCCCTGTTTGGCAGCCTTCTCACCAGCACCACTGCTGATCTGATGACGGCGGCCGGAGCCGCATGCTTGGCAGTCGGGGCAGTGCGGCTCGGTGGGCCAAGATGGCTGTCTGAGGGAATGCTCGGCAGATCCTGGCCGTTTTGGAACAGCATCCTCTTGGGCGTTGTTGCAGTCGCAGTCATCGCCCAGCTCGCAGCAGTCGGAGCCCTACTGGCATCCACGCTCCTAGTCCTACCAGCAGCGGCCGCTCGGCCCTGGGCTACAACGATCCAGCGATGGGGCGCTTTGACTGGAGGCATCGCCGCCGCTGTCTCCGTGGTCGGTCTGCTCTCGAGCCTCAGCCTCGACACTCCCCCAGGTGCGACCATTGCTGTCGCAGCCGGCCTCGCCGTGATCGGCTCAATTGCGTCTCACTCTGCGGCTGGTTCAATCGCCCGAGCCCCAAAGGCCATCCGCCTTGGCACTGGAATGACAGTAGTCGCTCTCCTCACGCTTACAGCGGGATGCGCGCAGCCGAGCGGTCCTCCCGTGGTGGCAACGACACCAATTATCGGCTCCATCACACAGCAAGTAGCCGGCAGAGACATCAAGGTCAAGACGCTGATCCCGGCCGGCGCTGACCCACACAGCTACGAGCCACGGCCCAGTGACATCGACGCTCTTTCAACTGCCAAACTGCTCGTCCGGTCCGGTCCTGGCATGGACGACTGGGCCACACGCGTCGAAGACCGCTCAGGTGGCCATGCGACCATCCTGAACTTGGCCGAAGGGCTCCCAGTGGTCCACACAGGGTCCCAGTTCAAAGGCACAGACCCCCATTGGTTCCATGATCCCCGCAACATCGCTGCGGCCGCCCTGACAGTCGGGAAAGCCCTCTCAAAGATTGACCCCTCACACTCAACGGGCTATCTGGGCCGCGCTTCGCAGCTGGCCGCAGTAGCAACAAGCCTCGACAAGCAAGGGCGTCTATGTGCGGCGAGGCTCGGTCGCAACGAACGCAACCTCGTGACCGACCATGACGCCTTTGGTTACCTCGCGGCCCGCCTTGGGCTTCGGATCCTCGGCACGCTGATCCCGTCGCAGTCCACAACGGCCGCACCCTCCCCGCGCGAACTCGATCGCCTAGCCCGAGAGATCCGCTCACTTGGAGTCAAGGCGATCTTCCCCGAACGGGCGATTGACCCCCGCTTGGCAGCAAACCTCGCCCGTCAGGCTGGAGCCTCTTCCAAGCAGCAGCTTGATGCCGACACGCTCGGCCCGGCCGGCACCCGAAACGCGACCTGGCAAGGAATGTGGGCCAAGAATGTGGAAACTCTCGTCACAGCGCTCTCAGGTGGGCGTATCAACTGTCCAATTACCCAGAATGGAGGCGGTTCCCGTTAGCGCGGCATCCCCACAAGGAGCAGTGCTGGTCGAAGAGATGGTTGCCGGGTACGGTGGAACTCCGGTACTGACAGGCGTTGACTTCGTGGCTGCTCCCGGTGAGCGCGTTGCCCTTCTGGGCCCCAACGGCGGCGGAAAGACCACTCTGATCAGGACCCTCCAAGGTGAGCTGAGCCCGATCAGCGGCACCTTCAGCCTCGACGGTCAGATGGGCCATGTGCCTCAGAAGAGCACTGGGCGAAACGATTGGCCCGTAACGACGCTTGATGTCGCCATCTGCGGGACCCTTGACGGTCTCCCGTGGTGGCGTGTGCCCGGAAAGACACAGCGCCGGTCCGCGCGTCAGGCGTTAGAGGCAGTTGGGCTTGGGGATCGATCCTCCACTCCTTATGGCGAACTTTCAGGAGGTCAGCAGCGCCGCGCACAAGTCGCCGCCGCGCTGGCTGGAGGAGCGAGCATCCTCCTTCTCGACGAACCATTTGCAGGTCTCGACGCTGTGGCCGCAGATCGGCTCGAGAAGCTACTCGCAACCCTCGCTAGGGCTGGCACCACCATCCTGATCGCGACCCACGACCTTGACCAAGCACAAGCTTGGGAGAAGGTTCTGTGCCTCAACGGTAAGCAGCTTGCGTTCGGCCCCCCCGAGTCCGTCCTGACCCGGCAGACCCTAGAAGCGACATTCGGGAGTGACCTGCTTGAAGTCCCCGGAGGCGGCTTCATGGCTCCCCCACACCACCACCACGACCACTGATGCCTGCTCCACTTCAATGGCTACTTGACCCCTGGCAGTCGTCGATTGTTGGCCCCGGCGCGGCCGTAACGGTCGTCGTGGGCGCCTCGGCGGCTGCGATCGGCTGCTGGGTCCTACTGCGGGACCTGCCCTATGCGGCCGAGTCCCTTTCACACGGAATGTTCCCTGGTCTTGTTGCAGCATCCCTGCTTGGGATTCCAATCGCGGTCGGTGGAATTGCGGGACTGGCGATTGCGGCCGCGGCCATCACTGCGGCGCGCCGCTGGGTGTCGCCAGACAACCATGCTGTAGCGGTCGCAATCACACCACTGCTTGGACTTGGCGCGATCCTTGCGCTCTCAGGGCCCGTGCCCCCAGGGGTAGGTGACGCTCTCTTTGGCGACGTTCTGGCGGCAGACACAACAGATCTGCTCACGGCGCTTCTACTCGCCCCAGTCCTACTCTTGGTCCTCCGCACCGCCCACTGGAGACTGCTTGCATCCGGAGTCAAGTCATACGACTCCAGCCGCATGGACACGCTTGTGATCTGCCTGCTTGCCGTCGCCACGGCCATGGCCGCTAGAAGCCTGGGCGCCCTCTTGGCAGTGGCGCTGATCATTGGGCCTGCCTCAGCTGCCCAGCGGATGACCCTCCGGGCATCAAGCATGCTCTGGCTAGCCTCAGGTATTGCGGCACTCTCAGCTGTCGTCGGAATTGAGGTCGCTTGGCATGCGGGAGTCGCGGCTGGACCTACAATCGCCATCTGCGCGATCATTCCTGCAGCAGCAACTGTCCTAATCCCGAAGCAGACCACGACATGACACGCATCGACACCGAATGGGTTGAGAAAGCCACCACTGAGCTTCACGCGTCCGGGCGTCGCGCGGGTGGCGCTCGTGCCGAGGTAATCACCCAGCTCTCACGTGAAACATGCGCGGTCACAGCGGAGCAGCTCGAACGGACGCTTGCCGACGAGAACCGTCGCGTCGGCCGCGCAAGCATCTACCGCGCGCTCGAGGCGCTCGCTCACGTCGGCCTAGTGCAGCGAGTTGACCTCGGCGAGACTGGTTCCCGTTGGGAACGGATCGGCGCCAACGGGCATGACCATCACCACCACCTCCTCTGCTCAGCCTGCGGCCAACTTGTGCCATTTGAGGACCAGAGGCTCGAGACCGCCTTGCAGCATTTGGCCGCCAACAAGGAGTTCACGGTTGACTCACACGAGGTAACACTCCATGGCCGCTGCGCTAGTTGCGCGGCCAAGCAGGCAGCCTGATGCTTCGCGACTCAATATCCGTCCTGACCGCATTCCTACTAGGAACCGCTCTTGCCGCTCTGCTTGGGGCAAGCAGCCTCGGGGTTGCCTTGACATTTGGGCAAATCGCATTTGCCGGGACTCTTACTTGGGTCTTGTTGCGCCGCTAGCGACGCTCACTTCCTGCCACCACAAGAACATTCAAGACAAATGACAATCATCCGCACGACAGCGCTATTGCTCCTAACGGCCTTGCTGTCCGTCGGCTGCGGGCAGTCTGGGGACGGTCTCAAGAAGGTCAACCTCTACGGCGATTCGCTGTCAGTGGAATCCGCACCCTTCATCAAGGCAGCGCTCGCCAAGTCCGGGAAGGTCTCATTCCTAAGCAGGGCTGAGTCGGGTTCGGCCCCCTGCGACTGGCGAGGGATCATCCAGCACGATGTCTCGACAAGACCGCCCGATGTGGCCCTAGTGGAGACATACGGAAACAATGCCTCAGCTTGTCAGCGAGGAGTCGGCGGAACGCGACCAGTCTTCGACACGCCGGGTTATTGGCGGATGTACCACAAGGATCTGGACCAGCTCATCAAGTCATTTCCTCGATCCACCTACGTGATTCTGCTCTCGGCTCCAGCCGCCGCAATGGACATGAAAACCGGTCACTCGCACAAGGCGCACATGCTCGCTCTAATGCGATCGATTGCCCACACGCGAAGAAATGTCACCGCAGTGAACGCCGGCGGAAGGTTGGAATTCCCAGCCGGGCACTTCGCCCGCATACTTCCCTGTGTCGCTAAGACGCCCTGCCCAAACCACCCTAAACCAGGGATGGCAGTCGTCCGAGCAAAGGATGGCCTCCACTTCTGCCCTGTGATCATTTGGGCCAAACTAAAACTGCTGGAACACTGTCCAGTCGTCGCCTATGGTGCCTGGCGATACGGGCTCATTCAGGCGGTCATCGCAGCCCGGGCTGTCGGCACTAATGCCACCCCGCCCCCGCTAGTCAAGCACTAGCCCTCAGCACGGGTGACTGCCCCGCGCCTAAATTAGCTAACCACGCGCCCAGCCTTAAGGGCGGAGATCTCCTCAACGCCAAGCCCCAGCCCCCCAAGCACTTCATCCGTGTGCTCCCCTAGGTCCGGTGGTGATGACGTCGCATGAGCCTGAACACCCCTAAACCTCGCCGGAGGGCCGATCACCTCAGTGCCGCCCTCCAGGACAACCGTTGCCGCTTGCCCGGCACTGGCGGCAGCCACAATTGCTTCCTTTACACCAAGCACATGCCCACAAGGCACTCCAGCGGCCGAGAGGACAGCCATCCAGTGTTCGCTCGGCTCGGTCGCCAACTTCAGACCCAGCAGGCGTGTTAGCTCCGTTCGGTTGGCCACACGGTCTGGGTTCGTCGCAAACCGAGGATCGTGAGCAAGGTCGGGCAACCGCAGTGCTTCGCAGAGCTTCACCCAAAGGCCATCATTGGAAGCCGCGATCACGACATCGCCATCCGATGTCCCAAACGGTTGGTAGGGAACGATGCTCGGGTGCGCGTTTCCAAAGCGCTGAGGCTCGGCATCCTCAGCCAATGCACCTTGCCCAACGTTGACAAGGGCGGCTAGAGCCGAGTCGAGGAGCGAAACCTCGATGTCCACTCCCAGCCCAGTCCGGTCTCGCTCAATCAAGCCGGCCAGCACGGCGGTAGCAGCCTCAAGCCCCGTCAGTACATCCGTGATCGCAACGCCTAGCTTGCTCGGCCCGCCATCCGGTTCGCCGGTGATCGCCATCAGACCGCTCTCTGCCTGGACGACAAGGTCATACCCCGGCCGGGAGAGTGGCTGACGACCGTCGCCGAAACCAGTTATCCGGCAGAGAATCAACCGAGGGTTGACCTTGGTTAGGTCTCCATACCCCAAGCCAAGCCGTTCCGCCGTCCCCGGCCTGAGGTTATGGATCACCACATCAGCCGTTTCAGCCAGCCGCATAATGAGTTCAAGCCCCTTGGGCTTACCGAAGTCAATCGCGATGGATCGCTTGCCCCGGTTGAGCGCGGTGAAGTAAGACGACTGACCATCGCCGGGTTGCCATGGCGGACCCCATGACCGAGTCTCATCGCCCTCTCCGGGCTTCTCGACCTTGATCACCGTGGCGCCAAGGTCGGCAAGACGCTGTGTCGCATATGGGCCCGCGAGAACCCGGGAAAGGTCAAGAACTGTGACGCCGTCGAGGGGTGCCTTGTAGGTCATGCCTACAAAGCTACCCCTTGCCATGGCAGGGGTAGCATCGCGGATTACCCCTATCCTCTGTTCTATGAAGCGGGAGCAACTCAAAGACGGTCACAGCCGCCAGATCAGAGATGTCCGCGTCTCAGTCACTGACCGTTGCAACTTCCGCTGTCAGTACTGCATGCCAGCCGAGGGCCTTCCTTGGCTTGACCGGGCTGACGTTCTGACCTTTGAGGAAATCGCGCGACTCGTAGGTCTGCTTACGTCCATGGGGGTAGAAAGCGTCCGCTTAACCGGTGGCGAGCCACTGGTGCGCAAAGACCTTCCCGTGCTGGTTGGGATGCTCTCGGGAATAGATGGTCTCAACGACCTAGCCCTGACAACCAACGGTTACTTGCTCGAGCGCGACGCTGAGGCCCTTGTCCGGGCTGGGATCAACCGCTTCAACGTCTCACTGGACTCCCTTGAGCGGGACCGCTTCTACCAGCTGACCCGACGCGACTCGCTCGCTCAAGTCCTAAGGGGCCTAGAAGTTCTCGCACAGTTCCCCGAGGCTCACCCGATCAAGATCAATGCCGTGGCCCTCAAAGGCGTAACCGAAGCCGAGATCCTGCCATTCGCGGAGTTTGCTCGCCAACACCCCTACGAGGTCCGGTTCATTGAGTACATGCCGCTTGACGCTGACCGCTCCTGGTCCAGTGAACAGGTGCTCAAGGGCGCTGAAATCCGCGCCGTCTTGTCGGCCCATTACGACCTCGTCGAGGAACCCAGGAAGGACTCCGCGACAGCCAGAGTCTTCACCTTTGCTAACGGCGAAGGCCGCCTTGGCTTCATCGACCCCGTCAGCGAACCATTCTGCTCTGACTGCGACAGGATCCGGATTACAGCCGAGGGCCGCCTTCGGACATGCCTCTTCTCAATTGGAGAGACTGATCTGCGCGGGCCAATGCGCAGTGGGGCAACCGATGACGATCTGGTTGCGATCATCAGGGACGCCGTCTGGCGCAAGGAACTCAAGCACCACGTTGGTGACGAGGGCTTTGTTCAGCCGGAGCGCTCAATGAGCGCAATCGGCGGCTAGCTCAAGCCTCACAGCCTGGGCCTGTTACTTCAAGGCCGCCTTGATCGCACTGTTCATAGCGTTGATGCCAAACGCGCCCTCAAGCCGAGCCTTGATCCGACCATCTCGCCCCACGGTGAAGAGCCACGGCTCGGTCACTAGCCCGAACGCGTCCAGCTGCGGTCGGAGAGTGGGAGGCTTATTGCCCTTGTAGACCTCTTCGTGAATCGCCACAAGGTTCGCGCCGTAATTGGCCTGAAGTTGAAGCAGGAGATCGGTGACCGGACCGCACACCCGGCTCTGGCAAAGCTGCGGCGTAGAGAAGAGCAGCGCGATCGGTGCCTTGCCAACAACTGACGCAAAGTTCTGCTCGTGCAACGACGGGTCGTGTGGCTGCCTGGTGTCAATCGACGCTAGGTTGCCACCGCTTGACGCAACCGTCTCTGTCGTGATCGAGGGAGCCCGATCCCCAACATTAGGAATAGCGCTGTTGGGTGCCACGGCGATCTCGCCCGAAGTCTGAATAAACCCGTTGGAGGTCTTAGTCAGAGTGACAACGAGCCACTTGCCCGTGCCGGGAGTGGGTACCTGGGCCTCATAGATTGCCTTCAACTGAGATGTGTCCAGCGCCGCTCCCCTAGAGAGGTAGGCGGCTTGGGGGACCATTGGGTCAGCAGGAGCCTCGAACGGGCCCTTAGCTGGGCTCTGAGGACTCCGGGACAGGTAGACGACGGTCGGGCCATACACCGGCTTGCCGTCGTTGCCGACCACTCCAAAGGCGAGCCTGTTGGTTCCTGGCACAAATACTGAGCTCGCTTGCCCAAAGTTGGCCTGGGTCGTGGCGGTGCCAGCAAGATCCGACAGGCTGCTGGCCCCTCCCTTCGGAAAGTCGCTCAACTTCACAGTCGCGGCGTCAGTGACCGCGGAGGGCACAGGACCGGACTCAGTCAGTGCCTTCTGGGAGCCAGCTCCGCAGCCTGATGTGGCTGTCAGGGCTAGGCACACAAGGGCAAATGCAAGGGTATTTCCGAGTCGGGAGCAGGTCATCTTTTACATCATCCCACGCAAAGAGCCGGATCAGGCCCAACTCCTCCCTATGATGCCCGCATGGGAGAACCAGAAGGTGAAGTCGGAAGCTGGCTGAGGTGTTACCGCTGCTGGTCGCAGCAGCTCGAGGTCAACGTCACTTACGAGGGCCTTCACCGCGTGGACCCGGCCACGGGTGAGCGGGCCGATGCTGTCGACGAGATCCAGGACTCCGTAGTCCAATGCCTTGACTGCATGCACGATCAACCCCACCTGACCTTCAACGACGGGCGGGTCCAGCCAATTGGCAACCGCTGGGAACGAATGGTCGCTGGCACCCCTTGGGTTGCGTCCTGCACCGTGACGGTAGAGGCTGACGAGGTTGAAACTTGCTCAGGTCCACACGCGGGAGATGCGCTCTCCTACGCCGCCTTCGGCGACCACGGTACTAGGGAGTTCTTCACCCACGTCCGTTTTCATAAGCACGATGATGACCGAGTAGTAGTTCATCTCCTTGTGGAGCTCTACGCGAGGTCTGCTGAGGAAGCAACGGACGTCCTTGCCGACGCTTCCAGAGGGATCCTCGCCATCACCTCTCTGGCTGAGGAGTCACGCCCGCCGGCCGCAGTGGACGATCCTCACGCCTGAGCGATCACACCGCGCTACCCAGCATCGTGGGCGACGTTGACATTCAGCAGAGTCTCGGAGACCCCGACCGGCTGAAAGAGGCTGATGCACGGTCCCCGGCTACCCGAGACCGTCCCATACGCCACGTGATTGGAAAAGACCGGGGCTCCACTGTCTCCAGGCTGAGTACAGAAGGATGCCTCGGCGAGGTTGGCAACTGTAACGCCCAGATCGGCAAAGGTCACTGTCACTCCGGTCCGAGTAACTAGCCCACAGTTGCTGGCGCGAGAGCCAGCGCCCGACACACAGACCCTGCCACCAACAACCGGAATTGAATCGCTTCTGATCGCATAGGTGTAATTGGTTGTTGCTCCCAGACCCTGCCGTACGGCAACCCACGCGCGCGGCTTCCACCCAGCCGGGTTGTCGATCGCCACGATGCCAGCGTCCCCGAGCAGATCAAAGCGCCTGTTCCTAATGGCACCAATCCGGTGAACCGTGCCGTTCGCAAAATCAGTTAGCCACGTGCGATCCCATAGCACTTGACAGTGGCCAGCTGTGAGCAGGTACGGCTTGCTTGTCAGCCGCGAGCGGACAATGAACCCACCAGTACAACCAGAGAATCCACCGTAGACGAACACCCCTCCACGCAACGGCGGGTCGCAGAAGACAGACCTGCAGGGCAGAGTGATTGGAGCAAAGTTCCCAGCGGCAAGCCTTACGCGACCGGAGAACCTCGTGATCGCCCGATATACAAATCTTCTCTGAGCGGAAGTTGAGTGACTGTCGGTCGGGGTCACTATCAGTACGGCGTTGAGGTCGGTTCTGTCGCCGAGGCTGATCGGGACCGGAGCACGCCGATTCGCGCTTGAGAGCCCTGCCGTGAGGTAGCGGCGAACCTGATCCAGATCCCCCTCAGAATATGAGACCCCCACAACTGCTCCTGAAACACCGACCTTTGTGAACGCGGCCTCAAGCCTAATCACCTCGGCTGCAGTGGGTTTGACAACGTTAACGCGAAATCCCAGGTCTCCGGAGGTCGCCATCCACACCCCGGCGAAATGCTTACCTGTTATCCCCCGCGCGAACTCCACGATGTCATTGGGTGCTGTCCCCTTTCTAGGAGCCGTGAGCGTGGACCCTCTGGTGCCCTGCTGACCTCGCTCAACTGCCCAAGAGTGAACGCTCCAGCGGTTACTACGGCGATGATAATCCCACCTATGGGGACCGCCTGGTTGAACGCGAAGCGCGGATTCCTTCTCACAATTCGAGGATAGGACACGACCGCGAGCGCGTGCAAAAAACCCCGAAGACCTCAACCGCCGTCGTGGGCCACATTGACGCGAAGGGCGTTCTCAGCGCTGCGAATAGGCTCGTGGAAGGTGTCACAAAGGTCAGCCGCTCCGGAGAGGAGTCCGTAGGCCGTATGCCCGGCGAAAATGGGTGCGCCACTATCCCCCGGAACGGCACAGAGGGTTGACTCAACCATGCCAGCAACCACCGCATCACCGTAATCAACTGTCACATTGACGGCTGTGACCGTCCCGCAGTCAGTGCCCCCCAGGCGTGCCCCAGTGTCACAGACCCTCATCCCAACCTTGACATCAGCGTCGGAAACAATCGAGTACTGCGGATTGGACGTAGTGGTCAGCCCCTCAGTCACATTGACCCAGGCCCGGGCGCGCCACCCAGTTGGGTTGTTGACACGGATGAGGGAAGCATCGCTTGATAGGTCAAAGTGCGAGGAGTGGACGGGCCCAATCACATGCAGCTGCCCGTTCGTGAATGCTGTCAGCCAGTTTGCGCGGCGGTCAACATCGCAGTGCCCGGCTGTCATTTGGTAGAGCTTCGCGTCGAGGCGACTTCGCGCAAGGAAGGCACTGGTACAGGAGACCGCGTCGGTACTGATCAGATTGCCCCCGCGAAGGGGCGGATCGCAGATCGGATAGCGGCATCCGAGGGTCACGGGACGAACTGCCTTCAGCCGGAAGGACACAATTCCCGGATATCGCTCTTGAATCAGCGACCTAAAGGCAGATTGGAGTGCGGTCTGGGATCCCTCCGGTGGCATTGTCACCAGAACCTTTCCAAGGTCGGGCCGCTCCCCCACTGTGCTGCGCCAGGCGGCTCCAGCGTCGGCAGCCGCCAACCTCGGAGTCATCCAACCAACGGCGTCATGTAGGGCAACAGCTCGACTGGCCGCCCGGACAGGTACCGGGTGCGCGGCCAGAAAAGCCAAGACCAAGCCTATGGGGACCAGCCACGCCGCCCGGCTCAGCCGGCGGATCTCAGCGGGGTCTTGATGGGTGGAAGCCACTCACCATTCACCGTAGCGCCGATCCAGCTGCGGCCCGCCCTACCTTTGCGTCAGCCGAGGCGCTCGGTGAGCGTTGCCAACTGTGAGCGCATCTCAGCTGGGAGACGCTCCCCAAGCGAATCAAGGTGATCCGCAATGGAGGACAGCTCAGCCTTCCACTCAGCATCGTCAACCTTCAGCAGCTCCGCAAGGTCAGCGGAGTCAACCTCAAGGCCCTCAATATTGAGGTCTCCAGCTTCAGGGAGTACGCCGATAGCCGTATCCGTGCCACCAACGGCAGAGTCACAGCGGCGGAATACCCATTCCAGGACGCGACTGTTGTCGCCGAATCCAGGCCAGAGCCAGCGACCGTCAGCGTCCTTGCGGAACCAGTTGACGTAGAAGATCTTCGGAAGATTGTCCGAATCAGTCTTGGTTCCAATATTGAGCCAGTGCCCGATGTAGTCAGCCATGTTGTACCCGGCAAACGGAAGCATCGCGAATGGGTCACGGCGCAGAACGCCCATTGCGCCTGCCGCTGCAGCGGTTGTCTCAGAGGACATGGTTGCCCCGAGGAACACCCCGTGATTCCAGTCAAAGGCCTCGTGCACGAGCGGCACAACGCCTGAGCGGCGGCCGCCAAAGAGCATCGCGTCGATCGGCACGCCAGCAGGGTCTTCCCATGAAGGCGCGATCGCCGGGTCCTGACCAGCCGCAACAGTGAAGCGCGCGTTGGGATGCGAGGAAGGGGTCTCTGAATCAGGCGTCCAGTCGTTGCCACGCCAGTCGATCAGGTGCGCTGGGGCCTCGTTCGTCATGCCCTCCCACCAGATGTCTCCGTCGTCGGTAAGAGCACAGTTGGTGAAGACAGTGTTGTCCTTGATGGTGGCCATAGCGTTGGGGTTGGTTGACTCGCTGGTGCCAGGTGCGACGCCAAAGAAGCCGGCTTCAGGGTTGATGGCGTAGAGACGGCCGTCTTCCTTGAACTTCATCCAGGCGATGTCGTCGCCAACGGTCTCAACAGTCCAGCCCTCAAGGGTCGGGATCAACATTGCGAGGTTGGTCTTGCCACAGGCCGATGGGAACGCAGCTGCGACATGCTTGACGGCACCTTCAGGCGAGGTCAGCTTGAGGATCAGCATGTGTTCTGCCATCCAGCCTTCGTCGCGCGCCATCACTGAAGCGATGCGAAGCGCGAAGCACTTCTTGCCAAGCAGAGCGTTACCGCCGTAGCCGGAGCCGTAGGACCAAATCTCGCGACTCTCTGGGTAGTGGACGATGTACTTGGTCTCCTTGTTGCAGGGCCACGTCACATCTGCCTGTCCCTCAGCGAGCGGAGCGCCAACTGAGTGGACGCATGGCACGAAGTCACCGTCATCGCCGATTACATCAAGGGCACCCTTGCCCATGCGGGTCATGATCTTCATTGAGACCACAACGTAGGCCGAGTCAGTCAGTTCGACGCCAACATGGGCGATCGGCGAACCAAGTGGACCCATTGAGAACGGAACTACGTACATCGTCCGCCCCTTCATCGAGCCGTCAAATACCCCGTTGAGCTCCTCACGCATCTCTGCGGGTGCGCGCCAGTTGTTTGTTGGACCGGCATCGATCTCCTGCTCGGAGCAGATGAATGTGCGGTCCTCGACGCGAGCAACATCGTCCGGGTCTGACCATGCGAGGTAGCTGTTTGGTCGCTTGTCCTCGGAGAGCCGGCGGAAGGTCCCTGCGTCAACGAGCTCTTGGCTGAGACGGTCGTACTCCGCGTCGGAGCCGTCGCACCAGACCACCTGGTCAGGCTTGGTGAGTGCTGCTACCTCTGCGACCCATGCGTTTAGGCGGGCGTGATTGGTGGGGGATTCACTCATGGTCTGGTCAGCTCCTTGTCATTGCGAATACGAAAGGCGCCACTACGTGACGCCAGAGTCGGGATGATGCCCAATTCGGCGGCGACTCGTCGCGCCGCCGAAGTGGCAAAGGCTCAGGCTGGTCG
>JBAXCW010000003.1:0-17232 GCA_037141275.1 Actinomycetes bacterium | reverse complement strand
ACTGCACGTCCTACAAGGCCCTCTTTGACCTTGACTACACAATCCTCCGCTTTGGGATTCCTTACGGCCCACGGGCCCGTGAGGCAACTGTCCTCGCCCTGTTCTGCGGGAAGATCCTCAACGGCGAGCCAATCACCCTCGCCGGTGGCGGAACTCAGACACGCCGGTTTGTCTACGTGGAGGACATCGCTGACGCAGTTGTCAGGTCGCTTGCCCCTGAAGGCGCAAACCGGATCTACAACCTAGTCGGCACTGAGGAAACCTCGATCCTGCAAGTAGCTGAGAAGGCTCAGGAGCTGCTCGGCGACGGTGAAGTTGTTGTCACCGAAGGACGCGCGGGCGACTTTGCTGGCGCTGTCATTAGCGGCCAGCGGGCTGAGGATGAACTTGGCTGGACCGCAGCAACAGACTTTGCCGAGGGCGCCCGCCGCTACGTCGAGTGGCGCAAGGCTCAGGCCTGAGAATCAACAGGCTGTCGTGACCGGAGAACCCCGCAAGGTCCTCATCCTCTCCGCTGATATCGGTGAGGGTCATGACGGGCCAGCTCGGGCAATTCAGCGCGAGTTCAACGAGAGCGAGCCTGAGGCTCGCGTAACGGTTGTCAACGGACTGACCGCCATGGGCGGCGTTCTCACGAGCATCGTTAGGGACGGGTCCGAGGTGACCTTCAAGTGGTTCCCGTGGCTATTTGAGATCCAGTACTGGCTGTTCATGAAGCTCGCGCCAACCCGCTGGTTCTCCCAGAAGCTCCTGACGAGGATCGGATCCCGTCCACTGATGCGGATCATCAACGCCCACAATCCTGATCTGATCATCTCCACCTACCCTGGTGTGACCGTTGCGCTGGGCGAGATGCGCCTCAAGGGGAGGCTCACGATCCCAACGATCGCGGGAATCACCGACCTCGCGGGCCTCTACTTCTGGGCGCACAAGGGCATTGACCTTCACACGGTGACCCACCGTGAATCGACGGAGACCGTCGAGAGAATTGCTGGACCCGGTTCGGTCCGCTGGGCACTCCCTCCAACATCCCCAGCCTTCCTGAACCCACCAACGCGCCCCGAGGCGCGAGCAGAGCTTGGCCTCCCCGCGGAAGGTGAAGTAATCATCGTGTCCGGTGGAGGTTGGGGCGTTGGCGATGTGACCGGAGGCGTCGCCACAGCACTCGCCCGCCCGGGCGCACACGTGGTCGTGCTGTGCGGCCGAAACGAGGTAGTCAAGGCTGCTCTCACTGACGAGTTCGCTGGGCAAGACCGCCTTCGCATCGAGGGCTTCACCGACCGCATGGCGACCTTCCTGTCAGCCGGTGACGTACTGATCCATGCCACGGGCGGCCTCACCGCACTCGAAGCAATGATCTGCGGCACTCAGGTGATCTCATACGGCTTTGGAGTCGGACACGTCCGGGAGAACAACCGCGAGTATGTCCACCTCGGACTTGCCCAAGTCGTCAAGAAGCGCTCCGAGCTTGCTGGCGCAATCGACCGGGCTCTAGAGGAGCCACTCCCCCGTGATCCCCGCTACGCCCAGTTGCCCTCAACTGCAGACCTGTCGCGTGAACTCCACCGCTGGGTTCCTCCGACACCAGCGTGGAAACTGGTCGGCCGCCGAGTCCTAATCGGTCTGGTCTCCCTTGCTGCCGTTAGCTGGTTGGTGCTAGGCAGCGGAACTGGCTTCAACCTCTTCGATGGCCCGCTACGCCTCAAGGCTGTCAGTTCAATTCCAACTAGCCAGCCTCTCGCGGGCGTGATCATCGACGGCCCCCAGGGCACCCTTGCGCTCACAGCGGCCGCACTGAAGGCGCGCGGAATTAGGGCCTCAGTGGCCGTCAGTCAACATCAATCCAACCAATCGCTTTCAAGCATTACTGCCGCGGGCTCAGAGCCAATTCCCCACCTTCGCAAGTCAGGCGCATTCCGTTGGCTGGCGACTAGGTCCCGCCTGCAGGGGCTAATTCTCGACCTCCAGCTCCGGAAACCGTTCGCGTACCAGCCACCAGCACGGGGGTTCTCAATCGGCGAATACGAGGCCGCGAAGTCGCTCGGTGGTAAGCCCGTCAAGGGCGCGGTGACGGTCACATCGCGCTCAACTATTGGTGCCCTATCCCGCGGGGAGATCATCGTCGTGGTAATCACGTCGGACCCACGGTCACTCGGAGCACTGGATGAAATTCGACGCGCGCTCGTGACAAACCACCTGCGCGCGGTGCCCGTCAGCGAACTATTGCGCTGACCAGCGCCTAGTCAGAAACTTGACCCAACGGGTCCCCAGAGATAGCCTCCGTGCTACATCTAAGTTGAGCGGGGGTCGAGTATGAATCGACGGTCGAAGGTTCTCTCTGTTTTTGGTGCAGGCGCAGCGCTTCTGATTGCAGTCCCTGGTGCATCAGCACTAGCTCCGAGCTTCTCGCTTGCCTCGGAAGTCCCCATTACTGTCGGTGTCGGTCCCGACGTTCTAACCGGTGGCCCAGGCGGCTCACTGTGGGTCGGTAATGACGGTGAGAGCACGATCTCCATCATCAATCCGTTGACTCAAGCGGTAACCCGGACCATCGGCTCTAATTCCCATCCCGACGGGATTGTCTTCTCCCCGTTGGGCGATACGGCCTATGTAATCAACGACAACCAGGCAACCGTCTCGCGAATCAACACCACAACCTTTGCGCTGACCGGAACCGTGAGGGTTGGAAGCACCCCATACGGGCTTGCAATAACGCCTAATGGCCGGTACCTATATACCGCCAATAGTGGGAGCAAGAGCGTGTCAGTTATCGACACAACCACCTTCAGGGTGACAAAGACAATCGCCGTGGGTAAGTCGCCATATGACACTGCTGTCACCCCGAGCGGCGGCTATGTACTTGTAACCAATTACGACTCCAAAACTGTTTCCGTGATCAACACCACCAGCAACACGGTCAGTAGGACGATCACGGTGGGAACCAACCCCTATGCAGTTGTGATCAACCCAAACGCAGTGGCCGCCTATGTATCGAATGACGGCGCGGCGTCCGTGTCGGTAATCAGCCTCTCAACTTGGCGGGTCACTCGAACAATCGCGGTCGGCAAGCATCCATGGAGCCTTTCAGGTTGCCACTCCGCCCTAGGAGAACTCGTCCCCGGCGCACCCGGGACCGGATGGGACTACCTCCTAGTGCCAAACAACAGTGGTAAGTCGGTGTCCGTGATCAACCTAACCACATCGGCTGTAACCCAGACCATCGGGCTGGGTGTCGCACCTAACGCGGTCTCAGCACTCCAGTCCGGACTGTGCTCCGACGGCATCTGGGTAGCGGACGGAGTAGCCAAGAAGGTCCAGAAGCTGAACTTCACCCCCGGCTCCTAGGCAAGAGCCGCTACAAACTGGAATTTGAGGGCGGCCTAGAGTCGCCCTCTTATTTGGCCTAGCGCCGCTAGTGACGGAAGTGGCGGCGGCCGGTCATCACAAGGACAACTCCGGCCTCATTGCAGGCGGCTATGACCTCGTCGTCACGGATGCTGCCGCCTGGCTGAATCACACAGGTCGCACCAGCATCAATGGCCTCCTGCGGACCGTCTGCGAATGGGAAGAATGCGTCGCTGGCCACCGCTGACCCCTCGAGACTCTCGGGGGCCTTACTGACGGCAATCCGGGCACTGTCAACACGGCTCATCTGGCCAGCGCCTATACCCAATGTTGCGCCGCCTTTGGCGAAGATGATGGCGTTGGACTTGACATGCCTCGCCACGGTCCACGCGAAGAGCATGTCCTGCCACTGCTCCTCGGTTGGCTGGCGCTCGGACACAACTTCCATTCCCTCACGGCCTGCCTGGCCGGTGTCGCGATCCTGGACCAATAGGCCGCCAAGAACCTCACGGTGCTCAGCGGCTGTGTGGGCGCCACCTGCATCGTGGTCAGAGAGGATGCGGATATTTGGCTTGGCGGACAGAATCTCGAGCGCTTCAGTGCTGAAGTTGGGTGCGGCGAGAACCTCGACAAACTGATCCATCAGAGCGCTAGCAACCGACCCATCAACTTCGCGGTTGAAGGCAATCACACCACCGAACGCTGAAAGCGGATCGCACTTGAACGCTGACCGGTAGGCCGACAGAGGGTCGGGGCCGATCGCAACGCCGCAAGGATTGTTGTGCTTGACGATCACGCAGGCTGGCTCATCAAACTCGTCCACAATCCTGCGGACGGCGTCGAGGTCGAGAAGGTTGTTGTACGAGAGTGCCTTGCCGCCCAACTGCTCAAAGCGGCTGAGGAGATCCACTCGGACGCCAGCCTCTGCGTAGTACGAAGCGATCTGGTGGGGGTTCTCACCGTAGGAGAGGTTGGTCTTCTTCTCATACGACTTGACGATCCGCTTGGGGTGACCCTCTTCCGCAAGCTCGGGAGCGCCTGGGCCAGCAAACCATGTGGCAATGGCCGTGTCATATGCGGCCGTTCGGGCAAAGGCCTGTCCGGCGAGATCGCGCCGAGTGGCGGGCGAAAGGGTGTTGGCATTGCGCTTGAGCTCATCAAGAACCGGGCCATACGACGCGGGGTTCACGAGAGTGGCGACAAACGCATGGTTCTTCGCGGAAGCGCGAATCATCGTGGGTCCGCCGATATCAATGTTCTCAATCACTTCAGAGTCAGTCACGCCAGAGCGGCTGCTGACCTGCTCAAACGGATAGAGATTGACGCAGACGAGGTCAATCCACTCCACCTCGTGCTCAGTGGCTGCGGCCATGTGGGCTGGGTCGTCACGGCGGGCAAGCAGAGCAGCGTGAAGCTTGGGATGCAGCGTCTTGACGCGGCCGTCCATGATCTCGGGAAAGCCCGTCAGGTCCGACACGCTCCGGACAGTAAGGCCAGCCTCACGGAGGGCCTTAGCCGTTCCGCCAGTGGAGATGATCTCGACCCCAAGGTCCACAAGGCCTTGGGCAAATTCAACAACGCCGGTCTTGTCGGAGACCGATACAAGCGCTCGACGCACAACCACCTCGTTGGGGTCAACCGTGTCGTTTCCGTTCGCTTGGCTCATCTCAAAACGATCCTACGCGAGCCGACCATTGGCAAGAGCTCTGACAGCCTCAGGGAGGAGGCGGTGTTCGATCGGGCGCAGCAACTCAGCGGCTTCTTCGGCGGTCGCACCGGCCGGTAGGTCAATCCCTTCCTGCATCAGTACACGCCCGGTGTCGACGCCTTCATCAACAAGGTGAACCGTCACCCCGATCCGCTCAGCGCCCGCAGCAACAGCCTGCCCCACGGCATCCATGCCTGGGAACTCCGGTAACAGCGACGGGTGAACGTTGACAACACGGTCCGGGAAGGCGTCGAGCAGGGTTGCTGTGAGCAGCTCCATCCAGCCAGCAAGCACGACCAGTCCGACTCCTTGGCCAATAAGCCAGGCCGCGAGGGCAAGGTCGCGGGTGGGCCGGTTGGCGAAATCCGCCTTGTCAAAGACCTTGGTTGAAATACCAGCAGCTTGCGCGCGCGTCAGAGCGGGAGCATCCTCGCGGGAAGCCACAAAAGCAACGATTTCCACGATTGGGTCCTCGCCGAGCGAGTCGATCAAGGCCTGCAGGTTTGTCCCCTCGCCCGACGCAAGGACCGCCACCTTGGACACGTGCCCGGGGGCCAGTGGTCCTGTCGTTCCCAGATCCTCTTCGCCAAAGCTCATGCGGCCAACTTCAATTTGGGATAACTGCCACCCGTTGACACCAGGCGGCCGGCAGTGATCGTGTCGTCAACCACGGAAAGGACGATGTCCTTGCTGAGGTGGGAGTACTCGCCGTAATGCTCGAGCTGGTCCTGCCCGCTTGTCAGCAGTGACTTGGACTGAGACCCGCGCATGATCTCGACAAGGCGTGTCCTGCCGACCGTGGGCGTGGCGTCTCTGACCGTGGCCAGAAGGGCAGCCTCGAGCCCATCAATGTCCTCTGCTGATACGACAACTCGGCGGGGTCCGCCCTTTGTTCGCGTTGCCCCTGCGCCAGCCGGGGCGCCCTTGGGCACCAGCGACTTGTCACACACATCGCAGCATGGCCCCTCAGAGACTGGCTCGCGCGTGTCGCCGAAGTGGTCAAGGACTGCTCTCCTGCGACATGTCTCACCATCGACATATCCCCAAACCTCGTTGTAGCGTCGCCACCGGAGCTTCTCGGCATCACGGGCCGCTGCTCGTGATCGGGCAAGAGCAGCCTCGTCCAGCTCACCGGCAAACCTGACGGAAACCTCGCCTGGGGGCGACGGGATCGGTGTCAGGACACCAGCAAACGCAAGGTGGCCAAGTGCGGCTGTTGCCCGCTCGGACCCGCCCCCGCAGGCACCGGCGGCTGACCTCGCAGTGATCTTCGCCAAACCCCGATCGTCTGCCGCTGCACGAAGCAGGCGGACAAGGCTCTTGAGCTGGTCATCCTCGACTGTCGCGCTCTTGATGAAGTGGACGTGCAGGCTGCGGTCACGCGGCTCGGCCAGCAGAACAGCCCGCGATGGAAGCCCATCGCGCCCACCACGGCCAGCCTCCTGGTAGAGCGCTTCCAGTGACCCGGGGACTGCCACATGGACGACCGTGCGCACATCTGCCTTATCGACACCCATGCCAAAAGCGTTGGTTGCTACAACGACTTCGGTTTCACCGCCCATGAACCGGCGTTGGATCTCCCCGCGGGACTTGCGCTCTAGACCAGCGTGGTAGGCCTCGACCCTCACGCCCAAGTGCTTCTTAAGCATCTTCGCGACCTCACCCGTCTGTTTGCGGGTACCCGCATAGACAATCGCGGGACGGCTCTCAGGGGCCTCTAGAAGCTGCTTCAGGCAGGCCTCCTCATCGGGGCGGCCCTGGCAGGTCATCGCGGTCAGTGAGATGTTCGGCCGGTTGAAGCCTGTCCGCACTACCTCCGGGTCGCTCAGCCCAAGGCGGCGGGCAATGTCCTCTGTGACCTGGTCTGTGGCCGTGGCAGTGAAAGCCGAGATCCTGTCGGCGCCAAGCCGGCGGGCTGCCTCCCCAAGACGGAAATAGTCGGGGCGGAAGTCATGGCCCCACGAGGAGACACAGTGAGCCTCATCAACAACCACCCGCTCTAGCTTGCAAGCCTTCAGCGCACTCGTTGCGCGGGCGTTGGCAAGGCGCTCCGGCGCAAGGTAGAGGAGGCGCAGCTTGCCTTCAGCGGCTTGCGCAAGGGTGTAGTCGTTGTCCTCCTGATCCCGCAAGCCGTGTACCGCGGCAACCTCGCCCGGTGCGACATGTTGGAGGGAGCTGATCTGGTCGTCCATCAGTGCGACAAGCGGGCTGACAACAAGGGTCAAGCCCTCTGATGCGAGCGCTGGGAGTTGGTAACAGAGAGACTTCCCGGCGCCTGTAGGCATCACCGCAAGAACATCGCGTCCGGCAAGCGCAGCCGTAACAGCCGCCTCTTGGCCCGGGCGGAAACCCGTATGCCCAAACCGGGCTAGGAGCTCCGGGATGCGAGCGTCGAGACCGCTCACGCAGGAGGGGTTGAGTCGGCTGCCTCAAGGGCGTACTTGTCAGTGCCCGCTCCAGCCCCAAGCGGGTAGTCACCTGTGAAGCATGCGTCGCAGTGATTTGCCCGTTCGCCGCCAACTGCCTCGTAGACGCCTTCAAGGGAAATGTAGGCAAGCGAATCAGCGCCGATGTCGGCGGCGATCTCATCCACAGTCTTGTTGTGCGCTGCCATCTCCTCACGGGTGGGCATGTCAATCCCGAAGTGGCAGGGATGGCGGATCGGCGGCGCGCTGATCCGCAAGTGCACCTCACTTGCTCCGGCATCTCGCAACATCTGAACGATCTGCCGGGTTGTGTTCCCGCGCACAATTGAGTCGTCCACGACAACCAACCGCTTGCCGGCGACGATCTCCGGCAGAGGGTTGAACTTCATCCTCAGGCCATGCTGGCGCAGTGCCTGACCTGGCTGGATGAATGTCCTAGCGACGTAACGGTTCTTGACAAAACCATCGTCCTGCGGCAAGCCACTGCCGCGGGCGTAGCCACGCGCCGCAGGGTTGCCCGAATCGGGAACGGCAATAACGAGATCTGCGTCCACCGGGGCCTCGCGGGCGAGAATTTCACCCATCCGACCTCGCGCAGCCTGCAGGACTGTTCCGCCCATGCGGGAATCTGGGCGGGCGAAGTAGATGTACTCAAACAGGCAGAACGCCTTACGTGGGGAGTCCACTGCCATCCGGGTGCGGATGCCGCCGGGGACGATCGTGACGACCTCACCGGGCTCAACCTCGCGCAGGTACTCAGCGCCCATGATGTCGAAGGCGCAGCTCTCGCTGGCAACGCAGTAGTTCCCGTCGATCATTCCCAGAACAAGTGGGCGGATGCCGAGCGGATCACGGAATGCGACGACGCAGTCTTGGGTCATCACAACGGTTGAGAAGGCACCGCTAAGCCGCGGCAGAATGTCGACGACGGCGTCCTCGAGTGTGTCGGCCTCGTGAGTGGAGAGCAGAGCCGCCATCAACTCCGTGTCTGAGGTGGAACGAAGCTCTACACCGGCAGCAACAAGCTCATCGCGGAGCTCGGTAACGCCGGTCAGGTTCCCGTTGTGAGCCAGCGCCAGTTCGCGACGGTCAGAGCGGTAGATCGGCTGGGTATTCTCCCATGCCGATGAGCCAGTCGTCGAGTAACGAACATGGCCAATCGCAAGGTCGCCGTCCAGGGAGCCAAGTGCGTTTTGGTCAAAGACTTGGGCGACGAGACCTGTGTCGCGCAGCGTGAGGATGTTGCCTCCGAGGTGAGCGGCGGCAATGCCAGCTGCCTCCTGGCCACGGTGCTGAAGGGCGTAAAGGGCCAAGTACGCGTACTTGGAGACTTCGAGACCGGGGGCGACAATTCCAAAGACGCCACACTCGTCCCGCGGTCCTTCACGGGTGTCAGCTGGGGTTGAGGCCACGGAGTTCACGTTCGGGTTTAGCCGATCGTCCGAGTAGTGAGCGTAGCAACGAAGGTCATGGGAGATAGGCGGTCAGGCCGCCATCGCGCGCTGCTTGAACTTCAGCGACGGGAACTGAGAAGCTCGCCCCGTCTTCCGCAGAGACCACAAGGTTGCCCCCACCGGTTGTGCCAACTACGCGGGCGCCCGGAATTGCGGCGATCGCAGCGGCGTCACCGGCGATCACAAATCCTTGCCCTGGTGACTCGCCAAAGAGCGCCGCGTCAGTGAACTCGGGCAGCGTCACGTCACAGCCGATACCGGCAACTGCGGTGCACTCGGCGAGCGCAACGCCCAAGCCACCCTCGCTGATGTCGTGTGCGCTCTGGATCGCCCCACTCCGCACGCCATCCCTTACAGCATGGTGGGCTGCGATAACAGCGCTGATGTCAAGGCTTGGAAGTTCACCCTGTGGTGCGTGACCACGGCGGGCAGCGAGTTCAGACGACACAAGGTTGGGTGAGAAGGGACCAACAAGTGCGACGGCCTGACCGTCAGTGAGGAACCCGCTGCTGGAAGTCTTGGTGGCGTCAGGCATCTCGCCGACCATGCCAATCACCGGGGTTGGCAGGATTGGCCCGTCTGGACCTTCGTTGTAAAGCGAAACATTGCCACCGACGACGGGGATGCCGAGGGCCTCGCAGCCGACTGCAATGCCCTCTACCGAGTTGATCAACTGCCAGGCAACAGGTGGCTTCTCCGGGTTGCCAAAGTTGAGGCAGTTGGTAAGACCGAGTGGTTCCGCCCCGACGCACGCAAGGTTCGCTGCGCACTCAAGCACCGCTTCCAATGCTCCCCCTTCTGGGTTGGCCGCCACGCGTCGGGCATTGCCGTCAATTGACACTGCGATCGCTGGCCGAATTCCATCCTCGCCAACGGGGAGGGCGAGCACCGCCGCGTCGGCCTCATCGGGCCTGCGTACGGTTCTGGCCTGGACGATCTGGTCGTACTGCTGGAAGACGGGACGGCGTGAGGCGATGTTGGCCCCGCCCAGCAGAGCGACAAGCGTGTCGCGGTGGTCAGCCTCCTCAGGCAGGTCTGCGGGAGGTGCTGGGTAGAGGCCGTGCTCTGGTGGAGCCGGCGCAAGGTCGTAGAGCGGGCAGTCATCAACAAGTGTGGTGACAGGAATGTCGCCGACCACATTGTCGCCAACAAGAATCCTCATTCGGTCGCCTTCGGTGACCTCGCCAATGTCGCTGGCCAACAGCTCCCAGCGTTCGCAGACTTCAAGTACCGCGGCAACCTTCGAGGGTTCGACGATGGCAAGCATGCGCTCCTGTGACTCGCTGACCATGATCTCGAACGGCTCCATGCCCTGTTCTCGGAGCGGAACATTGGCGACATCAATATCGAGGCCAACCCCACCTTGGGCTGCCATCTCGGAAGCCGAAGAGGTAAGACCGGCAGCACCCAAGTCCTGAAGGGCGACAAGCAGGTCAGCGTCGATCAGCTCGAGGCTTGCCTCAAGCACCTTCTTCTCGGCGAACGGATCGCCAATCTGAACGGTTGGCCGCTTGTCGGCATCGTCGTCGCCCAGCTCAGCGCTGGCAAGAACACTGGCGCCACCAATTCCATCGCGGCCAGTCAAGGCGCCGAACAGGATCACCCTGTTGCCAACGCCTGTGGCAGCACATCGCATCAACCGGTCCGGGTCAGCGATCCCCACGCACATCGCGTTGATCAGACAGTTGGACTCATAAGAAGGGTCAAAGTGGATCTCGCCCCCAACAGTCGCAACGCCAATCGAATTGCCGTAATGGCCGATGCCAGCTACGGCCCGGTCAAGCAGCCAGCGTGAGCGAGGCGAGGAGGGATGGCCGAAGCGGAGGGAGTTGAGCATCGCGATCGGGCGGGCGCCCAGCGCGATCACATCGCGCAGGATTCCGCCAACACCGGTGGCAGCACCTTGGAAGGGCTCGACCGCGCTCGGGTGGTTGTGGGACTCAACCTTGAACGCAACAGCAAGACCCGCGACCTCGACTGCGCCGGCGTTCTCACCCACGCCCATCAACAGGCGATCGCCCTCAGTTGGAAGTCGTCGCAAGACCTTCTTGGAGTGCTTGTAAGCGCAGTGCTCGCTCCACAGGAGTGAGAACATCGCCAGCTCAACCTCATTGGGCTCGCGGGAGATCAGTTCAACGATGCGTGCGTACTCAGGCTTAGTCAGGCCAAGCTCGACAGCACGATCAACACCTGGGAGTGACTCAGCCTGCTGTTCCGACACGGTCGCCCCCGTTCAGAATTGAGGAGAACAGTTTGAGTCCATCGGCGGAGCCCGTGAGGGCATCAACGGCGTGCTCAGGGTGCGGCATCAGACCAACAACATTGCCCGCAGCGGAGCAGACGCCAGCTACATCGGCAGTAGACCCATTCGGGTTATCGCCTGGCGCGTAACGGAAGACGATTCGGCCTTCAGCCTCAAGCTCGGCGACGGTTGCCTCATCTGCATGCCAGCGGCCGCTCATGTGCTTGACGGGAATCGAAAGCCGTTCACCCGCCTCACAGTCCGCTGTCCAAGGGGTGGCGGGGCGCTCGACAATGATGTCCACCTGCTTGCAGAGAAAACGTAAGCCGCTGTTGGTCAGCAGCGCTCCGGGGAGCAGCCCTGCCTCGCAGAGCACTTGAAAGCCATTGCAGATGCCAAGCACGGGGCCACCCTCAGCGGCAAAGTCGGCGACAGCCTTCATCACTGGCGAGAACCGGGCGATCGCACCTGGGCGCAGATAGTCACCGTAGGAGAACCCTCCGGGAACGACGACGGCGTCAACGCCATCAAGGTCGGTCCGTCCGTGCCAGAGCAGCTCTGCGTCAGCGACCATGGCGCACGCGTCAAGCGCGTCAACCTCATCACACGACCCTGGAAAGCGGACAACCCCGATGCGCAAGTGTCAGTCCTCTTGGATCTGGATTTCGAAATCTTCGATCAACGTGTTTGCGAGCAGCTGCTCACAAAGCTCGTCGAGCTTGGACGGGTCTGTGACCTCAAGTTCAACAAGGCGACCAATGCGGACATCGGTGACTCCTTCAAAGCCGAGTGCGGGTAGCGCACGTTCGACCGTCTGGCCTTGTGGGTCGAGGATCCCCTGCTTGGGACGGATGAGCACTAGAACTTTCACGGTTTGGTCCTCTCCAGCCACACTTGAAGTGGCTCTCCTGTCAGGAGTTCGTACGCCTCTAGGTAGCGGGCGCGGGTTGCGTTGACAACTTCTTCTGGAATCTCGGGCGCTGGTGGTGTCTTGTCCCAGCCCGTTGACACTGCCCAGTCCCGAACAATCTGTTTGTCGAAGGAGGCTTGGCCACGGCCCGGCTCGTACTCGTCGGCAGGCCAGAAGCGGGAGGAGTCGGGAGTGAGGACTTCATCGCCAATGGTCAGGACTCCATCCTCGTCAAGGCCAAATTCAAACTTTGTGTCGGCGAGAATGATCCCGCGCGTCCTTGCGTACTGGGCGCCTTCGTTGTAGATCTCGATTGACAGGTCGCGAACTTTGGTCATCAGGTCGCGGTCCCCGACAATGCCGCAGGCGGTGTCGAAGTCAATGTTCTCGTCGTGGTCACCAACATCAGCCTTGGTTGCTGGGGTGAAGATCGGCTCCGGCAGCTGCGAGGACTCTTGGAGGCCTTCCGGCAACGCTACGCCGCAGACAGTGCCCGACTGTTGGTATTCCGCCCAGCCTGACCCGGCCAGATAACCCCGAACAACACATTCGACCGGCAGCATCTCAAGCTTGCGGACAAGCACTCCTCTGCCTCGAACTTCGTCGGGAACGCCATCGGCAACGGACACCGTGTGATTGGAGACAAGTCCGGCAATGCGGTCAAACCAGAAGGCTGAAATCGCTGTCAGGACAGCGCCCTTCCCGGAGATCTCGTTCGGGTGAACGGCGTCAAATGTGGACACCCGATCGCTTGCGACGAGCAGCAGTTTGTCGTCGCCCACCGCATAGATGTCGCGGACCTTGCCTGACGAAATCAGCGAGAGGTCTGCGAGTGCGGTCACTGGAGCCACATTACCAATGCGTTCGGAGGTGCTTTTCCCCGATTTCCGCTCTGTGCGGGGTGGTCAAACGGCTTATTGGAACAGCATCTTCACGCCCTGGACAACCGCTGCACCAAAGAAGAGCACCAAGCTGATGCCGCCAACCCCAATCAGGATGCCCGCGCAATAGACGAACAGGTCGCCCAGAATCACTCCGAGGCAGAGCACAACAGCACCCAAGGCCGGAAGCGTGTCCAGTCCGCTGAAAGGTGGCGCGAACATGGCTCCTGCTGAGAAGGCGATCACCACAGCCCCTGTCACCCGGGAGAACCAACGAGACTGCAGCATCTGCTGGCCACGGGGCTTTGAGCGCTTTTCAAACCAACGCACGCGCCTGACGATGAACGGCAGCGCCTTGCCCGTTGTAGCTTCTCCCAGCTCACGCTGCCGCCATTTGGCCGGCAGCCAGATGGCCCTCAGGCCCACAACCATCTGCAAGCCGAGCAGAACCGTGATCACCTCGAAAACATGAGTGACCCCGCCTGTTGGGAGCGGCAGTGCTGGCACCGACATGAGGAACAGGATCAGTACCGCGAAGCTGCGCTTTTCGAGCACCTCCTCAAGCCCAGCGAGCGTCTTTGGCTTGTCCGAGCCCAGCCACTTTTCCAGCTCATCGCTGAACACAGGAGTGACCGTCTCCTCGTTTGGCTTCGGCACTGCCGGCATCTGATCAGCCGATCGAGTCAAGGCGCGAGACGAGCTCGGCGCGGTGCTGAACGAACGCTTCAGCGTCAAAGATTGTGTCGAGGTCAAGACCAAGGCCTTCAGCCTCAACAAGCCCGCGCAGCTGGGTGCGCTCGTCCCAGGCCTTCTGAGCCAAGCGCTGGGCAATTCTGTAAGCGTCATCGCGCGAAGTGCCTGACTCAACCAAAGCGAGTAGTAAACGCTGGGAGAAGAGAGCCCCGTAGGTGATCTCAAGGTTCTCCTTCATCCGCTCCTCGTTGACAACAAGGCCTTCGACAAGTGCTGTCACACGGAAGAGCATGTAGTCGATCAGGATCGTTGCGTCCGGAAGAATGACCCGCTCCGGGGCACTGTGGGAGATGTCGCGCTCGTGCCAGAGGGCGACATTCTCAATCCCGGCGACGGCATAGCCGCGCAGCAGTCTGGCAAGGCCGGTGAGGTTCTCGGACTTAATCGGGTTGCGCTTGTGGGGCATCGCTGAGGAGCCCTTCTGCTTGCCCTTGGCAAATGGTTCAGAGGCTTCACCAACCTCGGTCCGCTGCAAGTGCCGAACCTCAATCGCAAAGCGTTCAATCCCGGCTCCTGCCAATGCGATCGCATTGAGCAGCTCTGCGTGGCGGTCACGCGGAACGACTTGTGTGGATACGGGCTCAGAAGGAATGCCGAGCCGGTCCAGCACGCGGCGCTCAAAGTCAGGACCAAGTGCTTGGTGTGTTCCAACTGCGCCGCTGATCGCGCCAGTTGCACACTGGGCAAACGCGCGCTCAAGCCGTTCATGGTTGCGCTGGGCCTCAAAAGCAAAGCCAGCGAGCTTGATTCCAAAGGTTGTCGGCTCAGCGTGAACGCCGTGGGTCCGGCCAACACAGATTGTGTCGACATGTTCCCTTGCCCTAGCGACCAAGGCCTTGACCAACTTGGATTGCGCTGGAACGATGATTTCCCCCGCTGCCTGGATCTGAAGTGCAAGGGCAGTGTCTAGAACATCGGAACTCGTCAACCCATAATGGATCCACCGTCCAGACTCTCCGGCACTGGCTGCGAGCGTGTCTACAAACGCGGCGACATCGTGGTCAGTGGCCTTCTCGCGCTCGGCAACCTCCTCAACCGTGAAGGTTGCTGCGCGGATGGCGTCAAGGTCGGCTGGGTTTGGTCCTTCAATCTCCTCGGCGCAGGCAACCTCAACCTTGCGCCAAGCCTCCATGCGGGCCTCGTCAGTCCACAGGGCCGACAGCTCGGGGCGTGAGTAACGGCCGATCACGCGATGTCAAGAATCCGCGCGGCGAGGGCGGCAGCGTTACGGGCGTTGTCAACGCCGACGGTTGCGACAGGTACACCAGGCGGCATCTGGACAATCGACAGCAGGGCGTCAAGGCCACCGGCAACCGACATTGAGCTTGTCAGCGGAACGCCAATAACTGGAAGGTCGGTGTGAGCGGCAACAACTCCGGGGAGTGCTGCGGCGAGGCCAGCGCCGGCGATGATCACTTTGAGGCCACGGCCGCGGGCTGTCTTTGCGTACTCCGCAACTACGTCTGGGTTGCGGTGGGCGCTGGCGACAGTAATTTCGTTACTGATCCCACGCTCAGTCAGTTCGTTGGCGGCCTTTTCCATTACAGGAAGGTCGCTCTGGCTGCCCATGATGATTCCCACCAAGGGTGATTCGCCGCTGAAGCTGGAGAGTGCGGCCTCAACCTGGGCTGCGGCGTCTGCCACTGCGCGTGGATCGTCCCCGGGACTCACCGATCGCCCGCGATCAACTCGGCGATGTCAGTGCGATTTTGGCTGCCTTCAAAGGTCACCATCTGGACTCCAGCATAAGCCCCAGCGCGTGCATCTGCCGGGCGTGAACCGAGCGCCATCACGGCAAGAACCCGACCACCAGCAGTAACAACATTTCCATCCCCATCAAAAGCAGTGCCAGCGTGGAGCGCTTCAACACCCTCTGGAAGCTGGTCAAGGCCGGTGATCACATCACCTGAGCTAGATGACTGCGGGTAACCGGCAGAGGCCATAACCACTGCCACTGAAGTCCGCTCGTCCCACTCCAGCTCCACACCCTCCAAACCACCGCGCGCAGTTGCACGCAGCATCAGGTCGTAAAGGTCACTCTTGAGGCGCGGTAGGACCGCCTGAGTCTCAGGGTCGCCAAAGCGGACGTTGAACTCAAGGACCTTGGTGCCCTTGGAGCCAATCATCAGGCCCGCGTAGAGAACCCCGTGGAAGGGAGTTCCACGGCGCTTCATCTCCTCTAGAACCGGCTGGTGAACTTCACGGACAAGGCGCTCGGCCTCATCAAGGTCAAAGCCTGGGACTGGGGAGAACGCTCCCATCCCACCCGTGTTGGGGCCAGTGTCACCGTCACCAATGCGTTTGAAGTCTCTTGCTGGAGCGAGTGGGATCGCCCGGTCACCGTCACAGACTGCCAGCAGGGAGAGCTCGTCTCCGTCAAGGAACTCCTCGACAACGACCAAGTCACCCCCATGGATTTGGTCTACAAGAAATGCGGTCAGGGCTGCGCGGGCCTCGTCCTCGTTCTGGGCGATCACAACGCCCTTGCCGGCTGCGAGCCCATCGTCCTTGATGACGGTCGGATATCCGGTGATCGCGGCCATGCCTTCCTCAACTGTTCGCACCTCACTGTGGGCTGCCGTTGGAACACCGGAGGCAATCATCACCTCCTTGCAATGAGCCTTTGACGCCTCAAGGCGAGCGGCTTCCTGACTCGGCCCAAAACAGGGGATTCCCTCTCTCTCGCATGCGTCAACGAGACCGGCGACCAATGGTGCCTCCGGTCCAGCGACGACCAGATCACAACCGCGCTCCTTGGCGAGGGCGATTAGCGCGGGCACGTCGTCAACCTTGAGGTCAACAATCTCGGCATCCGCTGCGATTCCAGCGTTACCCGGCGCACAGATGATCTCCGGCTTACTGGCCGACCTCAGCAGCGCGCGAATGATCGCGTGCTCACGGCCACCGCCACCGACTACGAGGACGCGCGGCACGATCAGCAGGCCCCCGTGGTGATGGCTAGACCGGCTGGCGTCAAATCAGATTGATGCGATGAAGTCGTCAATCGGGATACCCGAGAGAGTCTCGTATGACGCTGTGCCGCGTGAGCCAAGCTCAAGCGAAATCCTTGCCATCGTCGTCTCGTCAGGAGCCTCGATGATGTTCACAAAGTCATAGCGGCCAAGCACTGCCCACTGTGCGGTGACGGTTGCCCCGAGCGCTTCGATCTCGGCGTTGACTTCCTTAATCCGCTGTGGGTTGCTCTTGATTGTCTGAACGCCCTCAGGGGTGAGCTTGGAAAGCATGATGAAAGTTGGCATGTTCACTACCTCCGTTTTGGTGGTTGCCCTAACAGGGTTCTACCGCACAGAGCCCCGGCAGGGGAGGTTGCCTACGCAGTTCTTCAACTTTGCGGGCGCAATGTTGGGAGAGTTCGCGACAGACTTGTAGAACTAATCGTTCTACTGTGACCAAGATGAGCTACGCTGCTGCCATGGGGAGATCAATTCACGTGCGCTTGGACGAACTCTCAGAAGGGGCCATGGCCCACCTTCACAACTGCGGAATGACCGA
>JBAXCW010000002.1:0-17318 GCA_037141275.1 Actinomycetes bacterium | reverse complement strand
TTCCATGACGCTCCGTGCGCGTGGGCGCAGTCCTCTAGGAGGACAATTCCGTTCGCCTTGCAGTAGCCAGCGATCTTCTCCGTGTCGAAGGCGATGTGTCCCCCGATGTGGACGAGCCAGACAGCCTTTGGCTTGTGAAGCTCGGCCTTCTTTTCAAAGTCCTCAAATGACATGCAGAGGTCTTCGCGGTTGCAGTCAACAAATTCAACCTTGCCGCCTGCCCTGATGACCGAAAGAGGGGTGGCCATGAAGGTGTTGGACGGGCAGAGGACAACCTCATCCTTGACGCCAACCCAGTCAAGGGCTGCCATCGCGCCGCCCGACCAGGAGCTGGTAGCAACGGCAGGGGCGCCGTTCCAGTTCTCCCAAGCGGCTTCGAACGCCGCGTTCATTGGTCCTTCGGACCAGCGGTTGCTCTCGAAGACCTCGTCGATCAGCTCATGGAACCGCGCACGGTCACGCTGGTCGAAACCAATGGCAAAGGAAGTGAAGTCAGGGGCTGATTCTGGTGTGAGGCTCATGTGGTCTCCAATTACGGGGGCGGGATGTCGGCCCGTGAAGCTGCGTACTGGGCTGCCCGTCAGGGGAGCGCGACAAAGTCAAGATTACGCGTTTGGACGGCGTTTAGGATCCTCGGGAGTGCCTTCACGGTATTCAGGTGTGAGCCTTCGCACGAGTAATCGTCACCGTCGTGAAGCAGGACGACATCGCCTGCCGTAACCGTTTCGCTCGCATCCTTGATGATCGAGTCAGGTGTGGCACGGGCGCGCCAGTCTCGGCCCCATTGGGACCAGAGCCAAGGTTGGAGGTCAGCCTGCTTGACAGCCCTGAGGAACGCCGGGGTATAGATGCCAAGCGGAGCACGTTGAAGATCACATTCAACCCCGGTTGCCGCTTGGATTGTGTCCTTGGCCCGGGCGATGTCCTCGCGGATCTGCCGACCCGTGAGCCGCAGTGCATTCCGGTGTTGGTCGCAGTGCAGCGCCACTCGGTGCCCTGCCGCCGTTATCTCCGCTGCGAGGTTTGGGTTTGCGCGGACTCTCTCGCCGACCAGAAAGAAGGTCGCATGGACTGCTCTGTCGGCAAGGATCTCCAGAACAGCGGGTGTGCCCACCGGGTGTGGGCCGTCATCGAAGGTGATCGCTACAGCCTCAGGAACAGGATCGCCAGGCAGGGTGCGCGGCACGCCCAACGCTTTTGCAAGTGGTGGCACGAGCGGCATCAGGGCTGGGCCACTGTGAGCTACGACCGCGCCGCCACCAATCAGTCCGAGTGCAAGGGGGAGTGGCATGGCTTCTAGTCTGCCCGCAGCTGTCGCACTGCGTCAAGCAGGGCTTCAGTTGAGGGGTCGTGGTCACCGGCGACGTTCTCCCCGGAGAGCTCGGGGGCTATGACATCAGCGAGCTCCTTGCCTAGGTCAACGCCCCACTGGTCAAATGGGTTGATTCCCCAGATTGCCGCTTGAACGAAGACCTTGTGTTCGTAAAGGGCGATCAGCCGACCGAGTGTTCTAGGGTCAAGCTGCTCGGCGAGGATCACGGTCACTGGACGCCCACCAGGGAATGTGCGGTGAGGTGCGAGTGCTCGGTCGCCAGCCACCTCGTCAACGGTGCGCCCCACGGAGAGCGCTTCGGCTTGGGCGATCATGTTGGCGGTCAGTAGGTCCTGCCGGTCTTGATCCCCGGCCCGGGCGGCTTTGGCGAAGCCGATTAGGTCACAAGGCACAACCCGAGTTCCCTGATGGAGAAGTTGGTGGAAAGAGTGTTGGCTGTCAGTGCCTGCATCACCCCAGACCACAGGCCCGGTCTGGACTCCGACTGGAGTGCCATCGGCCCTGACGCTCTTGCCATTGCTCTCCATGTCGAGCTGCTGGAGATACATGGGGAATTCACGCAGGTCACTGGAGTAGGGGAGGACGGCCGCGGTCTCATGCCCAAAGATGCTGCCGTTCCAAAGCCAGATCAGGCCAAGCAGAAGTGGCAGGTTGCGTTCGGGCGGGGCAGAAGCAAAGTGGTCGTCCATCTCGCGCATCCCAGCTAGGAAGGCTCGGAAGTTGTCGGGGCCGATGGCCAGCATCAGTGACAGACCAATTGCGGACCCAACTGAGTAACGGCCGCCAACCCAATCCCAGAAGCCGAACATGCTGGATTCGGGGTCAATCCCAAATCCAGCTACTTCGTCGGCGCCAGTGGAGACGGCAACCATCTGAGCCCTCACCGCTGAGGCATCGCCACCGTTTCCGGCGACCAGCCAGTCCCGCGCGGCCCTAGCGTTGGTGAGAGTTTCTAGAGTCGTGAACGACTTTGAGCAGATCACAAAGAGTGTCGTTTCGGCATCAAGACCTGTCAGTGCCCGGTCGAGGTCGGCGGGGTCGACATTGGACACAAATCGCACGTCAAGCCCGGGGTCAGCGAATGGGCGCAGTGCCTCGGTTGCCATACGGGGCCCGAGGTTTGAGCCGCCGATTCCGATGTTGACAACGGCCGTGAACTTCTTACCGGTGTGACCGACTCGGTCTCCCGCGCGGACCGCCTCGCAAAATGCTGCCATGCGGTCAAGCTCGGAGTGGACGCCAACTGCGACATCGATGGCCCCAACAACGAGCGATTCTCCAGGCGGGATCCGCAGCGCCGTGTGGAGTGCGGGGCGGTCCTGCGTTGAGTTGACATGCTCGCCACGGAACATTGCGGCAGCGGATCGTCCGACCTCCTGAGTGCGGGCAAGTGCCAACAGCAGGTCAAGTGTCGGGACATCGCAGAGTTGACGCGTGAAGTCGGCACGCAGGCCGCATGCCTCCACTACCAATCTGTCGTGGCGTTCCGGGTCGGTCAGCGACCCCCTTACATCGTGGCGTTCGTTGGCAGCCGCAAGCGCCGCGAGCGCAGACCATTCAGCGGTCTGAGCAGCAGGCCCGGGCGGATTTGCGGCTTCGCCGGGCACCGGTCAGGCGGTCTGACTTGCCTCAAGCTGCCCGACCTTGCCAGCGAGTGTTTCCAGCACACCTCGCCAAGCATCTTCGAACAGCACCACGCCGTCGTCTTGAAGACTGTCGCCGAGAGCGGCAACGTCAACTCCCGCCGCTGCGAAGCGCTGCAGCTCAGCCTCAGCTTGGCTGATGTCTAGCCGGGGGGCCACGGCCCCCTGTTCAGCTGCAGCGAGCAACGTCTTCTCGGGCATCGTGTTGACGGTCAGTGGAGCTGCCAGCTCGTCCACGTAGAGAGCCTCGGGCGCGGAAGGGTCCTTCGTTCCGGTGCTGGCCCACAGCAACCGCTGAGGCCGTGCCCCGTGGTTCATCAAGCGCCGCCAAGCTGGATCGTTGAGGGACCGCTCGTACTCTGCTCCCACGCGCGCCATGACATCAACCCCAAGACGGTTGAGTAGGTCCCCATCAACCTTGTCTGCGACGGCTTTGTCCCAGCGGGATACAAACACGGATGCAACTGAGGCAATGTCGATCGGCAGACCATCAGCGAGCCGGGCCTCAAGGCCCTCGCGAACCGCGTTGTTGGCTGCGCGGAACTGCCGCTCATCAAACAGCAGAGTGACGTTGACTGGAATGCCCGCACGGATGGTGCGCGTGATCGCGTCCAAGCCCTCGGCAGTGCCAGGAATCTTGACGAGCAGGTTGGCTCTGTCAACACGTTTGTGGATGTCTTGGGCCTGCAGGGCTGTGGCCTCAGGGTCGCGGGCAAGGAGTGGGGAGACCTCAAGCGAGACATGCCCGTCGACACCGCTGGTCCGTTGGTGAACTGCGGTGAACGCGTCAGCAGCTCTCTGGAGGTCGTCAATCATCAAGGCAAAGAGGAGGTCCTCTCCAGCGAGTCCCTCTCCGGCAAGCTTGTTGATCGCGGAGTCGTAAGCGTCTGAACCACCTATCGCGGACTGGAAGATCGCCGGATTGGAAGTCAGGCCGGTAACTCCAAGCTCGCCGATGTAGCGATTAAGACGCCCGTCGTCGAGCAAAGACTTGGAGATGTCATCCAGCCAGAGGCTCTGTCCCAGTGATGTAAATGCTTGAGTGGCGGTCATCGTCTCTCTCGTCCGAGGTTTGCAGTCAAAGGATCGTGCCAGCAGCCATGGTCGTCAACCTTCTCAGCTGTGCGCAGGGGCAGGTACTCTCCGTTGCCCGATGACTTTCAATCGACCAAGATTTCGCCACCACCATTTTCTTATTGTGCTAGCGGCAGCCATCGCAATGGCTCTTTCTGCCTGCGGGGGAGGAAAGAACGTCCCGAATGTGATCGGTCAGGAGTTCCCAGCAGGGCAGAAGATGCTCAACTTGGCCGGATTCAAGACGAGTCCGCTGAAGGTGATCTCCAACCGGCCCGTTGGTCTTATAGCCAGCACTGAACCAGGCGCTAACGCAACGACTTCTGATGATCGGATCAAGGTTCGTATCTCCGGGGGCCCACCGCCAGGGGAGCTTCCTGAGGCCGGCGACCTTGAGGGTGGACTTGCTGCCAAGGCGCTTCGAGACTCCGGCTACAGAGTTCAAGTCGTCAACATTACGAGCGCCCTCGTTCCAGCCGGTCGCGTAGTCAGGTCGTCTCCACCGGGCGGCACCAAGGTTCGTAAGGGTTCATTTGTAGTTCTGCTTGTCAGCGGTGGCGCCCGCACGACCGCAGTCCCAGACCTCTCAGGGCAGCCGCTGATTGCCGCCGCACAGTCATTGCAGCTCGCGCGGCTGAGCGTCCTTGTCCTCCCCGCGCCGGGGATTGGACGCCCGGGGCACGTTGGGGCGCAGTCGCCTTCGCCCGGCCAGGTTGTCTCAGTTGGCACGACCATCAAGCTTTGGGTTAACAGGACAGCTCAATCCGTAGTCGTACCCAAGGTCACCGGCTTCACGGGCGGGTCTGCAAACGCTCGGATTGCAAATATGAGTCTTGAGCCGCGGTTCCTGTCCCGCCGAGCGAAGACGAATGCCGAGATTGGCGTAGCGCTGGCCCAGTCACCACCACCGGGGGCGGTAATCATGCAGGGGATGCCAGTTACGGTTGTGATCGGCACACCACCTCCACAGCGCAAGACGAAGAAGCCGCCGGAAGTGGCCGCGTCATTTGGCTTGCGGCCGGGCAGGACTGAGGGATTCAGCATCGTTTACGCGTTGGCCAACTGTCCGTCGGGCAGGGGCGCCGCGACGATCGTGCCTACCTTGGGCGTGCCTTATAGCTTGGGGTCGGCCACCGTGATCCAACAGGGTCCAGTTGCGCTGGGTGATGGCACTGTTGCTCAAATTGCTGTGGTGAAGACCACGAACGCCTTCCTGCTTGGCTCCGCTGAAGTAGCAATTCGCATCTCGCCTTGTCCGCGCAGCGGCAGCTTCTAGCCGGCGCGATTGAGGCGCACAGGACTGCGGTCTGAGAGTGCGCCCCCTGGGACTCGAACCCAGCCCGCCGGATTAAAAGTCCGGTGCTCTAACCAGATGAGCTAGGGGCGCACCCTTGATGGTCTCACAGCCGCGGCTCCATGCTCTCCCTGGTCTGCGTAAACTGAGGCCTACCTGTGCCCGCCCCCATGGTGTAGCGGTTAGCACGCCAGGTTTTCAACCTGGTAGCGGGGGTTCGATTCCCCCTGGGGGTACTGCTCGGTCATCCAGAGGCCTTGCCTGACCTGCCTGCCGGTTCAGTCGTGTTCAGGAATGCGCGGGGCGTAGCGATGGTGCAGCAGGAGCGTGTTGCCATCAGGGTCCGAGAAAGGCGAGATATAACAGACGCCTGTGTCCATGATTGGACCGTGGAACTGGACGCCCCGAGATTCAAGTGTTTCCCTTGCCGCGGCCACATCGGGCACGCGCATGGCAAACCCGTTGTGGTTTGGGTGGAACTCCAAGCCGACCGTCTCAAAATTCATAACGCTGATTGTCACATTGTCCGTCTCGAATTCAGCGTAGCCACGTTCAGGCATATGGACTGAGTTGCGCAGACCAAGTGTCTCGCCGTAGAACTTCACTGAGCGCTCAAGGTCGTTGGTCGCAACACAGATGAAGTCAACTACTGAGATGTCTGGCGAGTCACCCACTTACCTAGACCGTCCCAGCGTTTCAGCTGCCTGTCAAGGAAGGATCCGTGATCGGGTTGCTCAACGCCGCCTGCATTGCTGCAGCGATCCCAAGTGGGTTGTCGTTGATCCCAGCTGGCGGCGGGGTGGTCACGAGTGTCTCAGTCTTGAGGCCGTGGATTAGGGGCCTTGCTATGCCGCCATCCACGCCGGTCACAAGTCCGACCCAGTAGGAGGAAAGCCTTGGGGTCAGGACGGGAACCCGGACGATCAGTGGATGACGGCGGTCAAGGGCATCGGCAAGTGAGAGGATCATTTCCCGGTAGGTGACAACATCTGCACCGCCAAGTTGGACCTCACCGGACAGCCCTTCCCGCTCACCGCAGCGCAGCAGCGCACCGACAACATCCGCGGTTGCAATCGGTTGGGTTCGAACATCAATCCAGCGCGGGCAAACCATCGCTGGGAGCCGTTTGACGAGGTCTTGGAGCATCACGAACGATGCGGAGCCGGACCCGACGACAACTGCCGCTCGGGCGTGAACAAACTCTGGCGCGCCATCTGCAAGTAGCTCTGCGGTCTCATGGCGGCTGTTGAGGTGAGCGGAGTCATCGCCGTCGCCTAGCCCGCCTAGGTAGACAATTCGCCTCACGCCTTGACGCTTTGCGGCGGCAGCGAAGTTCCGGGCAGCTTGGCGGTCCCTGGCGGCAAAGTCGCCACCACCGACCATTGAGTGGATCAGGTAATACGCAACATCCACACCGGCGAGCGCTTCATCCAAGCCTTCTCCGCTCAGAACGTCACCCTTCAAAATCGGGGCATCGGCGCTGACGACCTTTGCGGGGTTACGGGCAAGCCCTTGTACGTCGTGGCCGGCGGCTATCAGCACTGGGAGCAGCTGCGAGCCGACATAGCCAGTGGTTCCTGTCAGGAGGATCTTCATCGCGGCAATGTCCTGTTGACCCAGTCGACCATCAGGGGGACTTGGCGGGGGTCAATGTTGTGACCGGCCTCTGACTCGTGGTATTCGAGGTCAAGGTCGGTGGCACTGATTAGGTCGTTGGCCTGGCGGGCAAAGTCAACTGAGATAACTGGGTCTTGGCTGCCGTGGGCGATGAAGACATTGGTGTCGGTGTGCGAGGCAAATTCAGGCTGCCAGCCCTCGACGGTTGGGATGAACCCTGAGATGGCGAGAACGCCAGCGACCTGTGGTCGGCCTGCGCCAAGGCCGCTTGCGTAGCTCATAACTGAACCCATCGAGAACCCACCGAGGATTGTTTGGGCTGGGGCAATGCCGGTCTGTTCCCAGAGCATGTCGTGGAAGCCGACCAGAGCTTGGTATGCGGTCGCGAAGCTGGCTGGGTCTGGATGGCCGACCCGGGGGACCATGTACCAGTGGTGACCTTGCCAGCCCTCCAGCGTGAGTGGTGCCCGCGGTGAGACGACATGGAGTCGCTGCTCTGGGTCTAATACGTCAGCGAGGCCGATCAGGTCGTGCTCGTCTGAACCCCGTCCGTGATGCAGGACCAGCAGGCCTTCCGGCTTGCCTCGCGCTTCTCGCTGGACATAGATCAGTTCACTCATACCGTGGAGGTTCGCAGAAGTTCCGCTTCCGTCGGGACTATTTGTGCGCCAAGTTGGGGGACCTAGCCAAGCGGACCCGGTGGGGCAGGTCTCTACGCTGGAGCGTGTGACCAGCAATGACGCAACCCTGACCGTCCGAGTAAGCCCCCGCGCAAGTCAGTCCAAGCTTGCAGGCCTTAAGGGCGACACGGTTCTAGTCCGGGTGACGGCCCCGCCAGTGGATGGAGAGGCCAACGCCGCCGTCTGCAAGCTGTTGGCCAAGGCTCTGGGTGTGCCCAAGACCTCGGTCAGCGTCCTCCGGGGTGATACGTCACGCGACAAGGTTGTTCAGATAGTCGGCATGACCCAAGCGGCAGCTGACATAGCTCTCGGTATTGGTTCTCAGACCGAACTCTTCTGACGGGCAGGATTCAGGCGGGTACGAGGTGGTCCTCGACGTCACGGCGGAGGGTTTCCTCCAAGTGGTCGAGTTTCTCCTCGCGGTAACCAGGGTGGTCTTCCCGATGGACCACGATGATCCTGTCGGCGCTGAATGTCGCCAAGGCGTCTTGAGCAGCTAGCGCTGGGTCACAGTCGCCAGTTGTGGATTGGACGGAGGCCGCGTCTTTTCCCACTGTCTTGGCGAGGTGGCTGGCGGTGTCACGGGCGCGGTTGATCGCCTTGTCATCAGAGAACCAGTAGGCGAGCGCAGAGTCCGCCACGGCTGGGACGACGACCCTGAGTGTTGTTCCCCGCAGGTCCCCCGATGGGACGGCACGATCCAGCTCAATGTCAGTGACACTCGGAGTGACTATCAGTAGGACTCGTTCACTGGACATACCTCACGCTACCCGCTCCAAGCGGGCAGCGTGGACAAGATTCAGTTGCTAGGAAGCGTTCTTCTTGATGTAGGCAACGAGGGCATCAATCTGCTTGGCAGAAAGTGTCTTACCGAAGACTGGCATCACATTCGCCTTGTAGCCAGGAATGACCTCAGCGTTCGGATCCGCTATTTGGCTCCTGATCGCAGAGGCCGGATCCGTCCCAACTCCATCCAGCGTTGGACCGGTCTTCCCGGTTGCGCCCGCAGCCTTCATCGTGTGGCACGCGCCACAGCCTTGTGAGGTGAACAGCGAGGCTCCCATTGCGAGCGGAGTAGTGCCCCCGCCAGCAGCGGGCTGGGTTGTGGGCATCATTTGCGGGTTGGCGGCCATGTTGTTGCTGGAGGCCATTCCGCAGCCTCCGACAACGATCGCAAGACCGACTGCGATCAGCAAACTGGTTGACCTACCGAGGTTGCTGGGGTACATGTGGCTCCTTTGGAAGAGGCTCGGTGGTCGAACCCGTATAGGCAATGCATACAGCACTAACGGGCACGGCGGGGAATCCATTTGTCGAACGGCTCTGCGCCAACAAGTGATCCCGCCGGGCCTAGGGCGCCGACGGGATCAGGTCACAGCAATGTCTGTTGGTTCAGGAGACGGTCAGAGTCCCCTTCATTCCAGCTGCCGAGTGACCAGGGACTTGGCAGATGTACGTGTAGCTGCCGGCGGCGAGCTTGGCGGTGGTCTTGCCCTTGCCATTGGCGAACGGGGTCATCTCACTGCTGACTTCTTTGCCAGCCGAGTCGAGGATTGCCACGTTGTGGGGGAGTGGGCTGGGGTTGGTGTAGTCGATCGTCACGTTGCCAGCCTTGGCCTTGAGGGAAGTGGGGACATAGGCAAGTGCGCCTGTTGCCGGTGAGCTGACCTGAAGGACCTCAACAGGCCCGACTGCTGCTTTGATTGACTCCCCGCGCTTAGCCAATTCCTTCTTGACGGACTGCGTGACGGGGTTGGCATTGGCGCTGTTGCTTGATGACGAGCCGCAGCCGACTGATGTACCGGCGATAGCGAGGGCGAGCGTTGCTGCGAGCGCAAAACGGGCGGAACTGGTTGACACGGTGACTCCTTGGGGTTGGGCGGGACGGGGTGCTTTCCTGAAAGTCTTACGCACTCCGTCGCTGGGAGGCTCACTGGGCACCCAGTCAGAGCTGGGCGCCGACCAGATTCCCGAGCCAGACAGCCACCAGTCCTGCTGCAAGCGCGCCTAGGAGATAGCCAACTTCTAGGCGGCGGGACTCTCTGTTGAGTCTGTCGGTTTCGACCATCCAGCCCGAGAACGTTGTGAAGGAACCCAGAAATCCCGCTCCGACAAGCTTCAGAGCTGTTCCATGAACGCCGGCACCGTGGAGCAACCCAATGGCGAGTGCGCCGCTGAGATTGACAGTGAGAGTGCCCCAGAAGAAGGGGATTCGTTCGCGGGTGGCGGCCAAGCCTTGGACCGAGGCCCGGGTGGCGGCACCTGCCGCGCCAAGCAGTGCAATCCCCGCGAGCACGCCACCGGTCATGACGGGGCCTCCTCTGCGGCGATCGCCTGGAGGGTGAAGCGGTTGGCCGCTACTGCTGCCCCAAGGCCCATGACCAGACTGACTGATGCATAGGCCAGCGCTGTGCCCGCCGACCCTTTGTCAAGGAGGTCAAAGAGCTCCCAGCAGAGAGCGGAGAAGGTTGTAAGACCACCACAGAAGCCGATACCCAGCAGGGGAAGGCGGAGGTCTTCGTCCTTGCGAGGAAGGGCGACGAGCGCGCCTAGTACCGCGGAGCCAACAATGTTTGCCAGCAGCGTCGGCCACGGCAGGCCCGCGCCGACCGGAATCCATTCACCCAGTCCGACACGCAAGAGGCTTCCGAGGGAGCCGCCAACGGCGACAGCGGCAAGTTGCTTTGGGGACCCCATGCGCGCAATAGTCCCGCGCGGTGCGGTCGGGCCGCGCGGGACTTTGATGCGCTTGCGTTGGGCTTTAGCTACTTGACAGTGAAGTCCGTCCTCATCCCACCGGCATAGTGCCCCGCGATGTTGCAGATCAGCGCATAGTGGCCAGAAGCCAATTTGACCTTGATCGTCTTGGACTTGCCGGCTGCGATGTCACCGGTTTCCCCTACCCGGCCAGCTTCTGGAACGGTCGCGCCGGACCCAAGGCTTGCCGCAGCCTTGTCGGTCTTGAGGATTACGAGCTCGTGTCCAACCGCACCAATGTTGTGAGTGTCGAACGTGATCAGTCCACTCGCCATGCTGGCTGTGTTGAGCTTGATGAACATCTCGCCCAGGTTGGCGTGCACGGTGTTGCCTGCTCCCATCGAGCCGGACATCCCGGGCATTTTCTTAGCACCCGCCGCTGCTCCTGAAGCGACTGGTGCGGTTACACCGGCTGGCATTGGAGCACCGCTGGTGTGGAGGATTCCTGCCGCTCCCTTGACCATGTCGCCGAAGGCGTGAGTCACGAACGGGTAGTTACCCTCAGCGTCAAGTGTGAACTCGACCCAACCACCCTGTGAGGGGGCGAGGCTTACGGTCTGACTGTCGTGTCCCACAACGCCCTCGAAGTGAGTCGTGTCAAAGACCGTGCCGATTACATGGAACGCTGACCATTTGCTTGGTCCAGCGTCCAACACGTACATGCGGATCTTCTCACCGGCCTTGACCGTGATCGGATGGGTCTTGTACTGGTTGGCGTAGCCGTTGAATGCGATGACATCAGGCGTCTCAGCGGCCATCTTCTCCATGTCAGCTGCCTTGCCCGGCTCCCCAAGGTAGTACTCCTCTTGTGTCATCCAAAGCTCGCGGTCAACTGGCGCGAGGTTCTTGGGCTTGACGACCATCATTCCCATCATTCCTGCTGATGTGTGCATCAGGACGGGCTGGGTAGCGCAGTGGTACATGAACACACCAGGGTGCTTGGCATCAAAGTTGATGTCGATGCTCTTGCCGGGCATTACGTCCACGTAGTTCTTATTGGGTGCCACCTCGGCTGAGTGAAAGTCAATCGAGTGGGGCATATTCACGCCGAGGCTCTTGGTGGAGCCGTTGACGAACTTAATGCTCACACTGTCACCCTCGTTCACAACGATTGGCAGTGATGTGGCCGTCCCGGGAGTGGCCTGTCCGTTAATGCGGTAGGTCCAAGCTTCCGTTGGTGCCAGATCTGGTGAGACTTGGGTTACATGCTGTTCGACATCAACCGTAAAGCGCTTGACAGCGCCTGCCGGCACCGCTGGGAGCGTTGGGTCCACGAACTTGTACGGCTCGAACTTGACTCCTTCGGCTGCCGAAAGCGGTGGTCCTGGTGCCCCTGATGTAGCAGCGGCTACCTGATTGCCCGCTGGGGTAGCCGCCACGGAGGACGACTCTGAGTACGAGAACAGCGCCACAACGATGGCCAGGAACGCCGTGAAGGCGCTTAAGCCGGCTATCAGCGCGAGCCGCTCACTAACTGGATTTTTGTCTGTGGTGGACATTTCAGCTCTTTCTTGTTGGGGGGTATTGCTCATGAGCTGAATGTAGTCCTCTACGGCATCGCTGTGGGGGCAAACTCCCTTGTATGTGGGCGATTCTGTTTATCTGCCACATAGCCCCCGGTTATGTCTAAGGATCTCTGCGCGCCTTCCATCGGTACACTTGGATCCATGGAACAACACGGCAACAGCCGCCTCCCGGACCTCACAGAGCTACGGATGTTCTGCGCGGCAGCCGACTTAGGCACCTTCGGCCGTGCGGCCGTTCGGTGTCAGGTTTCGCAGCCTGCGATCTCAAAGAGAATCGCCGGACTGGAATCGCTCGCTGGCGTGAAGCTCCTAGACCGTTCGTCCAAGGGCGTCACACTGACATCGCCTGGTCGTCGTGTCTATGAGGAGGCAAGGCGACTTTTGGAACAGGCACAGACCCTTGACAGCCTGTTCCTCGGCTTCCAGAGGCATGGCGCGCCGGTCAGGCTAGCTCTCTCCCACAGCTCCAGCGAGGCTTTTGCTGGGTCGGAACTGAGCGATTCCCTCGGGCCCACACATAAGCCCATCGAGTTGCTGACCGCCAACTCAGAGATTGTCCGCAACATTGTTTCGGAGGGACGGGCCGACCTAGGGATTGTTGCCAGCAGGCCTGGTCACACCCCGTATGCCGGAGTGTCAGAGGTCCCACTCGCCGATGATGAGGTGATTTGCGGCGTTCCACCCGGCCATCCGTGGGCAAAGCGAAAGACGCCGATTTCCATCAAGACCTTTCTCTCCACGCCGATAGTTGTCCGCGATCCCTCGTCAAATGCGCGCTGGACGGTTGACGCTGTCCTCAAGGATCAGGGTCTGGAGCCACATCAGATTCTGACCGAGGTTTCAACCCCATCAGCTGCTCGCGCCGCGGCTGTAGAGGCCGGGGCGCCAGTGCTTCTCTCAAGGATTGTTTTGCACGGGCACCGCTTCAGCGAGGTTCCAATCAAGGGCCTGCGATTCCTCCGGTCCTACTCATTTGTTCTACCGGCTCTGGGCGAGCCAAGTGACGAGGTCAAAGAGTTGATGGACCGGCTGAGGGTGTCAGCCGCCAAGTCCTTGCATCCCTGATCGAGGCTGTTGGCCTAGCAGGGCAGGCCGGAATAGGATTGGCCCTGTAAAGTAAGGGCCGTAGTAGATCGGGCGGTTAGCTCAGCTGGTAGAGCACCTGCCTTACAAGCAGGGGGTCACTGGTTCGATCCCAGTACCGCCCATATTCCCGACTCACTGACTTTTCTGGTCAGCGAGTCGGGTGCTGGTCATGCGTTTCCTATCGAATCGGCTAGGAAACGACGATTGTGCCCTTCATGCCTGCAGCTGCGTGACCTGCGACCTGACACTCGTAGGTGTAGGTGCCAGCCTTGAGAGTGGCGGTTGTCTTCCGTGAACCCTTTGCGAACGGGTTCATCTCTGACCCAAGCTCGTGACGCTTAACATCAAAGATCGCCATGTTGTGAGCGATCGGACCAAGGTTGGTGTAGGTAATCGTCACCTTGCCTGCTTTTGCAGTGAGGGTGCTCGGGTTGTACTGCATTGCTCCTGTGGCGGGTGATGTGACCTTGAACAGCTGGACTCCGCCAACAATCGTGGCGGCTTGTGCGGCCGCGGTTGTGCTTGAAGCAGTACTGCTTGAGCTGGATGAAGAACCACAGCCGGCTGCTACGAGGCAAACGGCGAGTGCGGCTGCAACGGGGAGAGACTTGCGTGACATCGGTAAAAACTCCTTCGGTTGGGTATACCGAAGGTAACTGCCGTTGATAAGGGAGAGTTGTGAACCTCTAGCGAAGGCCCGAGCGCCGTCTAGCCGTTGTCTTTGGGCTATGAAGGACAGGCGGGCTGACCAACGGGGCCAAGCAATGCGGCGGCGGTCAGCGTCCAACCGGTTGGGAGGCTTGCTGGCACGCCGATCAGCGTGGCCGAAACGACTCCAGAAAGGATTGCCTTAGTGAGAATCGCCTTAGTGAGGGTTGCTCCGCTCAGGGTGGCGCAGGTCAGGTTGGCGCTCGTCAGGTTGGCGCTGGTAAGAACTGCACCCGTCAGGTTTGCTCCTGTCAGTACATAGGACTTCAATATCGCTCCTGTCAGGTCAGCATTAGTCAGATCGGCGCCTGGGCCTGCCAGGTAGCCGTTGATCTGCTTCCAACTAGTTGGCAACTTGGAAGCAGTCCCGCCGATGCCACCCGATCGCACGCGCAGGAAGGTTGCCCGGCTGAAGTCCGTGCCGGCCACGGAGGCTCCAGAGAGGTCGACTCCGGTCAAGTTTGCGCCCGCAAGGGCGAGTCCATCGAGAATGGTGCCTGGGCCCACCAGAATGCCTGAGGCGAGCTTCCAGCCATCAGGCACTGAGAGCGGAGTGCCGATCAGGTTTGCCGAGGTCAGGCCATCACCAATGAACGGCCGTGGCGGCTGGCTAGCAGCACCGTCGAGGGTCTGTCCGATGAGGTCAGCACCAGTGATCGTGGCACCAGTGATATCCACGTCGGAGAGCTTTGTTCCGGCAAGGATTGTGCGGGTTAGGTTGGCGCCAGTTAGGTCTGACGAGCTCAGGTCGTTCGCGGTCAGGTCTGCTCCGGTCAGGTTTGCTCCGTTTAGACGTACACGGCTGAGCGAGACCCCCGTTAGGTCTCTTCCGCTCAGGTCAGCACCTTCAAGGTTTGCCCCGTCACCAACTAGGTAGCCGGAGCCCTCCTGTGGGGCTGTGACGGGATCGCCGTTCTCGTCTGTGGTCGTCGTCACCTTCTTGATCAGCTGCCATCCATCTGGCAAGGCTTGTAGGGGTGGGTCTGTATCGGGCTGGAATGGGGTGCCGCTCATTCCGCCCGACTTGACGCCGGTCAGCGCTGTGTTCATGAGCTGAGCGCCATCAACATTCGTGTTGGCCAACACCGCGCCAGTTAGGTCAGCGCCGGTAAGGTCAGCGCCGACGAGGGACGTGCCAGTCAAGTCCGTCCCACCGAGGTCTGCGTGGGCCAAGTGTGCTCCAGGGCCTGCGAGGTAACCGTTCTGGAGCGCCCAGTCAGTCCCGAGGTCTGTTGGTTCACCGGTCACTCCACCGGATGTCATTCCTGCCATTGCTGCCCCGGCGAGCCTCGCTCCTTCAACCGTTGCGCCGGTCAAGATGGCATTTGTCATGGTGGTTTCGCTCAGATCAAGGCCGGTCAGATTTGCTCCGGTTAGGTCAACTCCAGGCCCGATTAGATACCCGCCGACAAGACTCCAGTCCTTTGTCAGGGTTCCCGTGGGGGTTCCCGTGATGCCACCGGAGGTGATGCCTGTGATGGTTGTATCCGTCATGTCAAGCCCGTCAAGGTTGGCTCCCCGTAGGTCGGCGTGAGGGCCGATCAGGTAGCCGCCCAGCAGTGTCCACGAATCAGGGAGTGAGGCCGGGGTCCCGGTAATGCCACCGGATTTCACTCCCGCAAAGCGGTCAACTGGAGCAGCGCCCAAGACCGCCCCCTCCAAGTCCACTCCCTTGCCGATCAACCATCCATTGGCGATCGCCCAGCCTGCTGGGAGCTTTGTGGGCTGACCGGTGACCGTGCCCTTAGTGGTTACTCCGTCAAGCGTCGCGCCGGTCAAGGTTGCGTTAGTGATGGTAGCGCCCTCAAGGTCAACCCCAGTTAGGTCAGCGCCGGTGAGGAAGGCCCCAGTCAAGTCTGCTCCGCGGCCAACCAGATACCCGCTGGCCAGCTTCCACTTGGCGGGCAGTGCGCTCGGTGTGCCAACTAGTGCGCCTGACCTGACCCCATTTAGCGTGCTGCCCGCCAAATTGGTTGATGCGAGCGTGGCCGAAACGAGGTTCGCTCCCGCAAGGTTCGCTCCCGCAAGGTTTGCTGATGTGAGGTCCATTGAACTCAGGACGAAGCTGTGTAGGTCCTCACCTGCGAGATTCGCACCCGGTCCGATCAGGTAACCGGTTCCCTCGATCGATGTCCCGCCCCCGCTCTTCTTCTGCACGATGTGCCAGACCGCCGGCAGGGTTGGAGAGCCTGTGATTCCACCCGACCTGACTCCGGTCAGAACCGCTCCTGTAAAGACGGCGCCAGTCAGGGTGGCGCCAGTCAGGGTCGTGTTGCTCAACTTTGCGTTGGTCAGTTTGGCGCTCGTAAGTGCGGCGTTGGTGAGGTTCGCATTAGTCAATGTGGCGCCCGTGAGTTTGGCGCTTGTCAGTGCCGCGTTGGTCAGGTTCACGCCGGTCAAGTTCGTGTTGGTGAGCGTGGCGTTGGTGAGGTCCCTGATGCCGGTGAGGTTTGCGCCCGTGAGGTTGGCATTAGTGAGGTTTGCGCTTGCCATGGTGGTGGTCGCAAGGTTCGCGTCGGTCAAGGTTGCTCCGGTGAGGTTCGCGCTGGTCAGAGTGGTGTTGCTCAGGTTGGCGGTCGCTGCCCGGGCTGATGTCAGATTGCTGGCTTGAAGGTTTGCCCCAGCGAGGTTCGTTCCGGTCAGATCGGAGGTGGAGAGATCCATGGCGTTGACGGCAAGGCCGTGCAGGTCCTCTCCCGCAAGGTTTGCTCCTGGTCCGACTAGGAAGCCGGTGCCATCGATCGGTGAGCCGCCGCCTGTCAGCTTCTTAACCAAGTGCCAAGCCGCGGGGAGGGTAGGGGTGCCCGAGATACCGCCGGACTTAACGCCGGTCAGGATGGCGCCGGTCAGGACAACTCCGGTGAGGTTTGTCCCGGTCAGGGTAGCGTTGCTGAGCTTCGCATTTGTCAGCCTGACATTGGTGAGGTTGGCGCCCGTGAGGGTGGTTCCCGTGAGCGTGGCGCCCGTCAGTGTGGCGCCCGTAAGGCTCCGAATGCCGGTGAGGTTCGCGCCAGTGAGGTTTGCGTTGGTGAGGTCGGCATTCGTGAGGGTCGTCTGCGTCAGGTTTGCGCCTGTGAGGTTCGCCCCGTTCAGGTTTGCGCCGGTCAGAGTCGTGTTGGTGAGGTTCGCGTTGGACAGCTTCGCGATTGCCAAGTTTGAGGCGGTGAGGTTCGCGTCTGTGAGGTTCGCGCCCGTGAGGGTTGCGTTCGTGAGGCTCCTGGCCGCCGTGAAGTCCGCTCCCGTCAGCGTTGCGCCCGTCAGGTCAGCGCCAGTCAAGGTCACATTGGTGAGATCAGCTTCCGCCAGGTGTGCGTTCTTCAGGTTCGCATTAGTGAGGTTCATGCCACGGACATCCATGCCAGCGAAGTTGACTTCGCTTAGATCGGCGCCTGCCAGCGTTGCGCCCGCACCAAACAGGTAACCCCTCAGGATCTGCCAGTTTGCGGGGAGCGCCAGCGGGACCCCTACCAGGAGGCCACTCTTGGCGCCACCCAGCGTTGCGCCAGTCCCCGCCAAATTGGTCCGCGTCACGCGCGCTCTGGTCAGCGTCGTCCCAGTCATAGTGGCCCCAGTGAGGTTCGCCCCAGTGAGGTTCGCCCC
>JBAXCW010000001.1:0-18452 GCA_037141275.1 Actinomycetes bacterium | reverse complement strand
TTAGAGCGCATCTCTGATAAGGATGAGGTCCCTGGTTCGAATCCAGGATCGCCCACTTGCTTGGCTGTGAAGGAACATGGCAGCCGAAACAGAATGAATCCTCCGAAGGCAGTGATCCCCGCGACGAGCGCGTCGGGCGCTAGCCTTCGACATAACCGCCCAAGGAGCCGCACGTGCAGGAGATGGTCATCTACGGAGTCAGTTTCGACATGGTCGGCAAACAGCCGATCGTGCTCCTCAAGGCCGTTGAAACAAACCGGTTCCTCCCGATCTGGATCGGCCACCCAGAAGCAGCAGCGATCTTGATGAAACTCCAAGGCTCGTCCACGCCGCGGCCCATGACGCATGACCTCATCACCGAGACCCTCAGCGAGCTCGACGCCCAATGCACAAGGGTCGCGATCACAGAGCTGCGGGACAACACGTTCTACGCCTCAATTACAATTCAGACCCCAGACGGCCGGGAGATCGAAATTGACTCTAGGCCCAGCGATGCTCTGGCGCTTGCCGTCAGGTCGGGCGCCCCGATTTTCGCGGCAGAGGACGTCGTTGAGGAGTCCTCGATTGAGTTTGACCACGACAACGAAGACACCGACGAAGTCGTGGAGAAGTTCAAGGAGTTCCTCGAGGACGTAAGCCCAGAGGACTTTGCCGGTGGTCAGGACGCTTAGAGCTTCCTAAGCGGTTACCGCGAGGTCGAGCATCAGCTCGATCAGCGAGTCGAACTCAATGCCAGCAGCCTCAGCCGCAAGGGGAACAAGGCTCGTCTGCGTCAGCCCTGGGACTGAGTCAATCTCCAGAATCGTCAGATCGCGGTCGTCGCCGAGGATCAGATCGACGCGTGCAACACCGGAGCACTGGAGGGCCTCAAAGGTGGACACGGCGAGTTCGCAGGCCCGTGCGTGTGTGGCCTCGTCTAGATCTGCCGGGCATTCAAACTTGGCCGAACCGATCTCGTAGCGCGCTTGGAAGTCGTACTGGTCGCCGCTGGGAATAGCCTCGACCGGCGGCCAGGCCACAGCACCGTCCGGCTTCCCGACGACCGCTACGGCCAAGTCACGCCCGGGGCAGTACTGCTCAAACAGAACACGGTCGTCGTAGGAGAGTGCTGACAGCAGGGCCGCCGGGACTTCGCTGGCCTCGCGGGCAAGAGCAACCCCCAGTGATGAGCCTTGGAGGGCCGGCTTCAGGATCATGGGCCAGCCGAGGCGCTCGCCGATGGTTGGCACCAGCTCGACGGCGGCCAGCTCACGGACGGCTGTGGCGTCGAGCACATAGAAATCTGGGGTTGGCAGGCCGGCTGCCCGGAAGCGCCGTTTGGCAAGTGCCTTGTCGCCGGTTCGAGCGGAGGCCGCCGCATTGGACGAAGTGTGCGGAATCTCGAGCAAGTCCAGTACTTGTTGGACGGTCCCGTCCTCGCCGTCTCGGCCGTGCAGAGCTAGAAAGGCTAGGTCAGGTTTCTGTTCCCGCAGGTTGGAGATCAACGAGGTGTCCGCGTCGATGCTGACTACTTCGTGACCAAGCCGTGCGAGGGCATCCTTAACCCGGCCTCCCGTGCGGAGGGAGACACCGCGTTCGAGCGAGCGACCACCCTCAAGGACCGCGATCTTCAACCCATCACCCTTGGTTGCCGGATGCTCGGCGTTTCTGTGGTGCGATAGGTACAACGCGAGCACCCTCGGTCTGATCCGACGTCACTTCAACGGATGCGGCCCCAGCTGACCCGCCCACCATTGTTTCGTAGAGCTCGACCTGCTCGCCGACGACCATTCCAATTCGTCGGATGCCCTCCCGAATGCGGTCGGAGTCAGCGCCAGAGAAGTTCAGGCGTAGGGAGGAACCGCCGTCCCCATTCACCCATGCTGCGCGACCTGGAACGAATGCAACGTTCTCGCGCAGCGCCCGGGCAAGCAAGTCAGTCGTGTCGATGTAATCGGGGAGCGTTGCCCAGACGAAGAGGCCACCTGCGGGTGAAACCCAGGTGGTTCCCTCAGGCATCTCGGATGTCAACGACTCCAACATCACATCACGCCTGTCGCGGTAGATCCGCCGCAGGCTGGCCATGTACTCGGGCCAACCGCCACCACCGATGTAGGCGGCCACGAAGTGCTGAGCGAGCGATGAGGCGCAGAGATCTGCTGCCTGCTTGGCCAGGTTGAGCTTCTCCAAGACGGGCCTAGGCGCAGTAACCCAACCGAGGCGGATTCCTGGCGAGAGGATCTTGGAGAAAGTCCCCAGGTAGATGACTGACTCACCACCGTCCATCTCAAGGATTGAGGGGATTGCGTCCTCCTCGTAGCGGAGTAGTCCGTACGGGTTGTCCTCAAGGATCAGGATCTCCCACTCCCGGGCAATGTCAAGAATTGCCTTGCGCCGTTCGGCCGACAGCGTCACTCCGGAGGGGTTCTGAAAGTTGGGGATCAGGTAAATGAACTTTGGACGCGCACCCTCAGCGTCAAGCTGCACAAGCCGCTCTCGGAGCAGCTCGGGGTCCATGCCGTCAGCGTCGATCGGCACCTGCTCAACACGGGCTTCGTAAGAGGTGAAGGCAGAGACAGCACCGGGATAGGTTGGGCCTTCCGCGACGATCACATCGCCCGGGTCAATCAGCACTTTGCAGACGAGATCCAGAACCTGCTGGCCGCCAGTTGTGACGATTACGTCATCTGGGTCGACCGTGATGCCTTCCGCGGCCATCACAAATCGAATGCATTCGCGTGCCGCAGCCAAGCCTTCCGTAGGCCCGTACTGGAGGGCGCTCGCCAGCTCCTCAGCAGCCAACTTGCTCATCAGTGCGGCGTAGGACTCTTTGGGAAAGGTAGAGGTGTCGGGCAGGCCACCAGCGAGTGAGATGACCTCGGGCCGCTCGGTGATCGACATCAGATCACGCATCGCAGAGGAGGTCATTGAGCGCGTGCGTGCCGCAAAGAGCTTTCCGTAGCGCTCGATCGCGACCGCGTCGCCTCTGCCTGAGCGCTTCTGCGGGTTGGGGTTTGTGTCCTTCACAGCCCATGGGACGGTACCGGAGCCCGTTGCCGCGTCCTGTCGGTGGTGGCGGTTGTCCGGTCTCCCGCTACCGTGACCGGTCAGGATGAGCAGCCGTGGCCTGATACTCGCCGTGATCGATGGACTCCGTCCTGATGCGCTTGAGCGCGCCGTTGCTGATGGCACCGCGCCGGTCTTGGCACGGCTGATGGGTGAGGGTGTTTATGTCGACGATTGTGTTGCCTCGTTTCCATCAGTCACTCCGGTTTGTGCAGCCTCGATCACCACTGGAGTTGGACCGGATCAGCACCTGATTCCGTCGATGAACTGGTACCACCGAGAAGAGCGGCGCTACGTCGAATACGGGTCCAGCTTCGCTGCCGCGAGGAAGCAACGAATAGCGCGCACGCTGGGTGACACCGTCTACGCGATGAACCGCGATCACCTGTCGCCTGCCACTCCCACAATCTTTGAATCACTCGACGATGCAGGGCTGAGGACTGCGGGAACGACGTATCTGATCTACCGCGGCCGCCACACCCATCAGCCAGCCCGCCACTCGCGCTTGGCTCGGTTTGCGACGAGCACATTTTTCCGCGAATCAGTTCAGGGCCCGCGCGATCTGTTCTACGCCGACATCTTCGCTTCGAGGCCGATGGGCTGCCGGTCACAGCTGGGGATGACAGGCGTTCGCGATCAGCATTCCGGTTGCGTTGGCGCCGAGCTTGTCGCCACCGATGAGTTCGACTTCCTACTGCTCTCGCTCCCGGACAATGACTCGCATTCACACAAGCACGGCCCAGCTGCTCAGGTTGACTCAGTTGCCGTGGCTGACCGTCAGCTCGCCCGGCTAGCTGACGCAGCTGGAGGGGTGGACGAGCTCCTTGACCGCTACGGGATCATCGTCGCGGCCGACCATGGGCATGACCATGTTTCACAACGGGTTGACCTTCTGGCAGCGTTCTCGGAGTGGTGGGTGCGGACCCCCCGCGACAGTGGCATCGAAGCCGAAGAGATTGCCCTTGGGCTGGCTCAGCGCTCCGCGATGATCTATGTCCTCAAGTCCGACAGCCCAGAGCACACCGCCGAGCGGGCAGCAGCTGACGCCCTCAGGGTTCCCGGTGTTGACCTAGCGATGCTCTTGGGCAACGGCGAGGCCCGAGTGCTCCGGCTTGGGTCCGAGTTGCGCTTCGCACCGGGTGGAGATCTGCTCGACGCCCACGGTCGCGGTTGGAGCGTTGAGGGCGACCTCAGCGTGTTGGGGATGAAGACTGGCGACGGACTAGTTGTCACGCCGGACTACCCGGATGCGCTGCGGCGGATCTGGGCTGCGCTCAACTGCTCAACTGCGGGTGACGTCCTGCTCTCAGCATCCCCGGGCGCAGAGTTCCTTGACTGGGGCGGTTCCTCACATCTAGGTGGAGGCAGCCACGGTTCACTGCATCGAGTTGACAGCCATGGCGTGCTGCTTTGGGCGGGAACCGGTCCAGACAGCCGTTCCGCCCGCGAGGAGTGGAGCATCCGTGATGTTGCCGGCCTAGTGAGGGAGCACTTCAATCTCGATTCCCAAGTCCCAGCCGATTCTTAGAGCGCTCGCGGCGGTAGCCGTGGTGCTGATGGTCGCCGCATCACCGGCCCTGGCTTCAATCAGCGAAAGCCACGCCCGTCGGATCACAAAGGCGCTCCCTGCCGTCAAGGCGGAGGTTCGGTCACACAAGGGAGGGCACTGGGACTTCACCAAGCAGCCTGAGCGTTGGCGTGAGCAGTTCTGGTCTGCCAAGGGTGAGTTGGTCGTTGAGGTATTCATCGCGCGGGCCGATGGCAAGGTGCAGGAGGAGTGGACTGGGTTCCAGGCTGCTTGGACAATGGCTCGCGGCTACCCGGGAGCGTTTGGCAAGGACGCTTCTGCGCTCTGGGTCTGGCTGCCGCTGCTGGCGCTCTTCATGCTGCCGTTCCTGCCGCGCAGACGGCCCTCTTTGGCCCACTTGGATATTGCCGCCATAGCGCTCCTCTCCGTGTCCATTGCTGGTTTCAACAGAGGCAGACTGGACATCTCGGTTCCCACTCTGTACCCGCCGCTCCTGTGGTTGATGTGTCGAATGTTGTGGCGAGGTATCAAGGGGCCCAAGCCGGACACAGCCCAGATCCGAACATTGATTGGAAGCAAGGCGATGGTCGTGGGGATCGTGTTCCTGATCGGCTTCAGGGCCGCGTTCACGATCGCGGACGGCAATGTGATCGATGTTGGTGAGGCGAGTGTTATCGGGGGCAACAGACTTGCGTCCGGAGCCGCGGTCTACGGACACTTCCCAAAGAGGATTGAGCGAGGTGACACTTACGGGCCCGTTACATGGGCCGCCTACGCGCCCTTCGCGCTTGTCTTTGACGCGGACTCAAATGACGGTCGCCTAGCTGCAGCTGCAGCTGCCGCAGTAGTGCTGGACCTGCTCGCGCTGGCGCTGCTCGCGCTACTCGGCTGGCGGCTGAGAGGCCCTCCCGGCGCGCTGATACTTAGCTGGCTTTGGGTCACGTGCCCATTCACTCTCTACACGGCGATGTGCGCGGCAAACGACACGCTGCCGGCGCTCCTAATTGTTCTGGCGCTTCTGACAGCCACGGTCAGCGGTGTCCGTGGTGCGGCCCTGCGGGGAGCCGCAGCGGTCGTAGGCGGCTTGTCAAAGATGGCGACACTTGCCCTGGTGCCGCTATTCCTCCGGGTCAGGAACTCGTCGCGGCGAAGGGACATGTTCGTCTTCGTGCTGGCAGCAGCCGTTGCTTTCGCGATCGTCCTTGTCCCTTACTTCGACGATCCGATGAAGGTCTGGGAGCGCACCGTTGGCTTCCAGGATGGCCGCGATTCGCCATTCTCCGCGTGGGGCTGGTGGCACTTGCCCCACTGGCTGCTGCAGAGCTGGCGCGTTTGTGTGGCTGGACTGGTGTTGCTGACAACACTTCTGCCCCGTGGCGATCGTCGAACGCCAGTCCGCTTGGCAGCGCTGGCCGCCGCCGTTGTCATTGCGGTTGAGCTCTCGGCCGTCTACTGGTTCTACACCTACCTGGTCTGGTTCCTGCCGGCGATCTTTGTCGCCGTGTCCGATGACTGGACGGTCAGGAAGCCGGACGCAACACCTGTGTGATCGCCGCCGGCTCGTTTGCGCTGGCGGGCTCGATCATCACCGCGTTGATCCAAGGGTTCGCTTCGGCAGGCTCGAAGCGGACGGGAAGGTGGGTACTCATTGCCTCGATGGCCTGTTCTTTGATCACGCCAATCACACCATCGCGTGAGCCAGTCATTCCCACATCGGTGATGTAGGCAGTTCCCTGCGGGAGAACTCGCGCGTCAGCTGTGGGGACGTGGGTATGCGTGCCGACGACTGCTGTTACCCGCCCGTCGAGATGCCAACCAAGGGCAACCTTTTCGCTCGTTGCCTCAGCGTGCATATCAACAAGGATCAGGTCAGATTTGGACTTGAGCTCATGTACTCCGGCGTCTGCGGCCGCCATGAACGGATGGGGCGCGTCCATTCCGTGATTGCCGCTCAGGTTGAGAATTCCAAGCCGCACGCCATCCTTTTCAATAACGGTTGATCCGCGACCAGGACTGGTCATGAAGTGGTTTGCCGGCCGGACTACCCGGCGGTCCTCGTCGAGCAACTCCCAGCCTTCCTTGCGGCGGTAGGCGTGGTTACCTAGCGTGATTGCGTCCACGTTGGCGGCAAAGAAGTCCTCGGCGAGCTTTGGAGTGATTCCCTTGCCGGCAGCAACGTTCTCACCGTTGACCACCACGAAGCGCGGAGTGAACTCACTGATCAGCCCGGGGAGCAGTGTGATGAGTGCATTACGGCCGGCGCTGCCGACGACATCGCCTACGAAGAGGATTCCTTCGCCGCTCATGAAGGGAACTCAACTGGGCTGTTGTGGGTGGCCTGTGTGCTGGTCATCGCTACAGAGGTTCCCAGCCTTCGCCTTCCAGTGGTTTGTTGGTCCGTCTCCGTGCAGATGCGCATTGGAATCAACACAGCCTGTCCGGTTGCGCCCGTGCCGCGCGACGCGGGCCTTGCTCGCCTATCCTCGGGGAAGAATGTCCTTCCCAGCTTCACGCCCTCGCCGCTTGCGGCGGACAAGTGCCCTGCGAACTCTGTTCCGCGAGACGACGCTTGCACCAGCTGACTTGATTGCCCCTGTCTTTGTTCATGCTGGAACTGGCGTCGAGCCACTCAGCGGAATGCCCGGGGTCTCAAGGCTTGACCTTGACGCGCTTGCGGCATTTGGCGCTGAGGCAGCAGATGCTGGCCTTGGCGGGATCCTCCTTTTCGGCGTGCCAGCGACAAAGGACCCGACCGGAACCTCAGCGTCTGCTGATGACGGGATCGTCCAGCAGGGCCTCAGGCGGCTGCGGTCTGAGAGTGGGACTGACCTAGTCCTGATCGCTGACACTTGCCTGTGTGCCTACACCGATCACGGCCACTGCGGTGTTCTCAACTCGGCAGGCGATGTGGACAACGACGCGACGCTGCCACTGCTCGCACAGACCGCTGTGAGTCAGGCTGCGGCGGGCGCTGACATTGTGGCCCCGAGCGACATGATGGATGGACGCGTTGGCGCGATCCGGTCCGCGCTTGACGCCAGCGGGCATACCGAGATGGCAGTCATGTCCTACGCCGTCAAGCACGCATCAGCGTTTTACGGACCGTTCCGTGAGGCGGCCGGTTCCAGCCCACAGGAGGGCGACCGGCGCGGCTACCAAATGGACCCTGCCAACTCCGGCGAAGCCCTTCGAGAGGCATGGCTTGATGTGGAGGAAGGCGCCGACGCACTGATTGTCAAACCGGCAATTACCAACCTCGACTTGATCTACCAAGTGAGCGAAGAGTGCGGCTTGCCCGTATCTGGATACGCAGTGAGCGGTGAATACGCCATGATCGAGTCCGCAGCTGCCGCAGGGCAGTTGGATCGCCAAGGAGCGGTATTGGAATCACTCACGGCGATTCGCAGAGCTGGTGCAGGAACAATCATCACCTACCACGCATTGGAGGCAGCAAGTTGGCTACGCGCCCGGTAGCAAAGGCAAAAACGAGGAGCAGAGTAGGCGGTTCAGCCGTCCCGCTTGACGACACCGACCGCCAGATCCTCAACTTGATGCAGGGGAAGTTCCCGATTGCTTCGAACCCGTACGCCGCCGTCTCGGAGGCTGCAGGGATTCCAGAGTCCGAACTTCTTTCACGCGTGGAACGGTTGATCAAGGAGCGGATCATCCGCCAGGTCACGCCGATCTTTGACACGCGCGCCCTCGGGTTCGCGTCCATGCTCGTTGCCGCCAAAGTTGACCCTGAGAACCCGCACCGTGCTGCCAAGGTGATCAACCAGCACCCAGGTGTCTCCCATAACTACCTCCGTGACCACGACTTCAACCTCTGGTTCACGATCGCCACAACGCCAGATTCAGAGTTGGGTCTGCAGGGGACGCTCGACATTCTCGCCGCTGAGGCAGGAGCCGAGTCCGTTCGGCAGCTGCCAACCCTGAACCTCTTCAAGATCAGGATGGACTTGGAGATGGAGGGCGGAACTGAAGCTCTTGCAACACCACAGGCCGAAGCTGTCAAGCCAGCACCGATCAATGTTGTTCCTTACGACGAACTTGATATCGCCGTGATCAGGGCACTCCAGGGCAGCATGCCCGTCATCTCCCAGCCGTACGCGCCAGCCGCGGCTGTGGTTGGCATGCCGGAGGAGAAGTTCCTCGAGCACTTGCGTGGCATGCAGGAGCGAGGCATCCTGCGACGTGTCGCAGCAATTCTGTTTCACCGCCGGGCAGGTTTCAGCGCCAACGGAATGGGCGTCTGGAAGGTGCCTGAGGACAAGGTCCTCGAGATCGGCGGTCGGATGGCTTCTTTCCGGGGGATCTCACACTGCTACGAGCGGCCTGTATATGCAGACTGGCCTTATGCGCTGTTCACGATGGCGCACGGACGGTCCAAGGAGGAGTGCGACGCAATCCTCGAGGCCATCGCCAATGACACTGGTATCCACGAGCGGTCCGTTCTCTACTCGTCGACTGAGTTTAAGAAAATCCGCCTCCAGTACTTCACAGGCGAGTTCGAGCAGTGGGAGTCTGAACACAGCCACGGGTGATGCCGAGAGGCGTCACAGGTGACTAGCCGCCCATGTCCACCGGTTTAGACGACACCCGTTCAAGCGCCCTCTTTGAGAGAGCGGTTGCCGTGATGCCCGGAGGCGTTAATTCGCCTGTCCGGGCGATGCGGTCGATTGGCCGCGACCCCCTGTTTATTGAGCGCGGCCTTGGCGCTGAGATCACGGATGTCGACGGGAACTCATTTACCGACTACGTCTGCTCGTGGGGACCGTTGATCCTCGGTCACGCGCACCCTGCGGTGGTTGAGGCAGTTACAGCGCAACTTGCAAAAGGGTCCACCTTTGGCGCTGCGACTGAGGGCGAGGTCGAGCTCGCGGAGGAGGTCGGCCGCAGACTTCCCTCAGTAGAGATGCTGCGAATGACGTCCTCCGGGACCGAGGCTTCGATGAGCGCAGTTCGGCTAGCGCGGGCTGCGACAGGCCGCGAGGCCGTCCTCAAGTTCGCAGGTGCGTACCACGGGCATGTTGATGGTCTGATGGCAGAGGCCGGCTCGGGGCTAGCCACGGCCGGTGTCCCAGGGAGTCCTGGTGTTACAGCAGCAGCTGCCGCCGCGACAATCGTCGTTCCATGGAATGACTCAGACGCACTCGCCGCTGCTTGCGCCAAGCATCAGTTCGCCGCGATCCTCGCTGAACCGGTTCCGGCCAACATGGGCCTGGTTCCGCCCGCCTCAGGGTTCCTGGAGCTCCTCCGCGAGATGGCTGATGCCAACGGAGCGATCCTTGTTTTCGATGAAGTGATCTCCGGCTTCCGTGTCTCCGGTGGCGGTGCTCAAGAACTGTTTGGAGTTCAACCGGACATGACTGTGTTCGGCAAGGTCCTCGGGGGCGGTTTGCCTGCCGCGGGATACGGCGGCCGCCGCAACCTGATGGAACACATCGCACCGGCAGGTGACGTCTACCAAGCCGGGACGCTCTCGGGTAACCCGCTGGCTGTTGCAGCTGGCCTGGCGACACTGAAGCTGCTTGATGACGAGGCCTACTTGCGACTGTCTGCCACAACCGAGCGCCTTGCGTCAGGTATGCGCCAGGCCGCTGGCGATTGCCCGGTCAAGGTTGTAACCCAGCCCGGTCTGATGACTGTCTTCTTTACCTCAAGCGATGTCACGGACTATGCGACCGCACAGCAGACCGACCGCGACAAGTTCGCCGCTTGGTGCCGCGCCCTGCTTGCCAGAGGCGTCTATGCCCCACCATCACAGTTTGAGGCGTGGTTTCCCTCGTTGGCTCACGACGACGAGACAATCGACAGGACTCTGGAAGCAGCCTCCGCGGCCTTCGCCGAGATCTCGTGAGCGCTTTCACGGCCCTCAGTCGGGATCTGGCCGCCGCCGACCCTCTCTTAGCTGACGCACTGCTGCCCAACCCGACGGGTGAGGACCTCGAGCCCGTCTCTTTGGCAGTTGGCCCCGGGACTGATAGCGCAGCGGCGGATTACAGCTATGGGCTCGAGGCTATCCGCGAGGGCCATCTCCTTCACTGGGGAGGCGCGAGGTTGCTTTCCACTGAGGACACTGACCTCGCTCTCCTAGCGGGCGATCGCCTCTACGCGGCTGGACTGGAGCGGATTGCAGCGCTCGGCGACGCGCAAACAATCACCGAGTTGAGTGGGTTGATCATGGCCGCTGCGACGGCCCAAGCCGAGGGACTACCCGCCGCTGCCGAAGCCGCCTGGACGGCAAGCTGCGCCCGAATTGGCAAGGGGAACTGACGCTGAGCCTTCGCTCCTCTTGCCGCCCGTATAGGATGTGCCACCACGCAGCAAACCGCCCTACTTATGGCTGAACAGAACCGCAAAAGAACCAAATCTCCCTACACGCTTGACCGGGACATGCCCGGAGCGTTTGAGGGCGAGACCATCACCCGTCGAGGGCTGATGACCGGTACCGCCCACGGCTTGGGAGCACTTGCCGCGGGAGCGTTCGCGTTGCCCGCAATCGGATTTGCGCTTGGGCCGATCTTCGAGCGCCAGAAGTGGCAGTGGCAGGACATTGGTTCACCGGCTGACTTCTCAGCCGAGACCTACACACCAAAGACCTTCGGAATCGTTTCAGGGATAGGCGAGGCCGGTTACTCGACGGTCTACGTCCGCCTTCACAACGAGGCCATCGACGGACCTAAGAAGGACAAATACGACGCAATCGTCGCCGTCTCGACCCGCTGCATGCACTTGGGTTGTGCCGTCCGTTTCGTTTCCGCTGCAGAGCGTTTTGTCTGCCCATGCCACGGCGGGGTGTACGACTTCAAGGGCAGCGTTATCGGCGGACCACCAGTGAGGCCACTCGACCGGTTCTACACCCAGCTTGTCGACGGCAGAGTGCAGATTGGGCCGCGCTACAGCGTCAACTCTGAGTTCACGCGTTACTCGCCACGTGATCCAGGTGAGCCGCTTGACGGCATCGGTCAGTTCATGTACCCAGCCCGGTTCTCAACGGCGAAGCTGTCAGATCAATAACCCATGCCTGATCTCAAAAAATTTCTTCCCCCAATTCCCGATTCGCTCAAGCTTCAGCCGCGTCGAGCAGGAACGAACCCTGAACCAGAGACAGCTCTTGACAATGCTCAAGAGGCAGGCAAGCACGCCGCCGGGTGGATCGATGAACGGCTTCAGCTCTCCGGAGCTGTCCGCTGGGCGCTGTTCCGCAAGGTTCCACGTCACGACTGGAGCTACACGCTTGGTTTCTCAGTCATGTTCGCGTTCCTGTCACAGGCTGTAACCGGCGTCTTCCTGGCTACCGCTTACGACCCCTCTACCACCAACGCTTACGAGTCAATCCGCCAGATGACCAACGAGGCGTTCCTTGGCCAGTTCCTCCGCGGGATGCACCGCTGGGGCTCGACGGTAATGGTCATTCTCGTCTTCCTTCACATGGCCCAGACCTTCTTCTACGGCGCCTACAAGTATCCGCGTGAGCTCAACTGGGTGATTGGCGTTGTGCTGCTTGTGCTGACGATGGCAATGTCGTTCACTGGTTACCTGCTTCCGTTTGACCAGAGGTCTTACTGGGCAACGATCGTCGGCGTGAACATCAATGGCACGGGTCCAATTGTTGGTCCGTACCTGAGCGATTTCCTTAGAGCAGGCCCTGAATTTGGCGCCACAACCCTCTCGCGCTTCTATGCGATCCACATGCTGCTCGTCCCTGGGGCGATCGGAGCCATGGTTGGCGCTCATCTCTGGCTCGTAATGCGCCTCGGAACGACTTCACCACCTTGGAACAAGCCCCGCAAGAAGGCTGACGCATGAACCGCGCAGAGAAGGAAGCGTACCTCCGCGAATACGGGCAGCTGAAGGCAGAGGGAGAGCCGTTCTTCCCGTATTCAGTAGCCAAGGACAGCATCATCGCCGTCGTTGTGATGGCGATCATCATCACCATGTCGATCGTTCTCGGGGCTGAGCTTGGCCCCAAGGCTGACCCGACATCAACGACTTACGTTCCGCGTCCTGAGTGGTACTTCTTCTTCCTCTTTGAGCTCCTGCGGATCATTAAGCCACCGGAGCTTGTTCCACTTGCAACGATCGGTGTTCCAACGATCGGCCTGATCTTGCTCTTCCTGCTTCCGTTCTACGACCGCGGGGCCGAGCGGCACCCATTGCGCCGTCCAATTGCTACCACCGCGGGGATCATGGTCATCTTCGCTATGGGCTACCTGACTTACATGGGCGCCTCGGCTGGCTCGCCAAACTCGATTGAGATGAAGGCCCCTTCAACTATCACGGGCGCCGCCCTAGTTGAGTGGGAGAAAGGCCGCACTGTCGTTGGCCAATCCGGCTGTCTTGCCTGCCACAAGATCGGCGAGAATGGCAATGACGGACCTGGTCCTCAGTTGACCCATGTAGCGAGCAAGCTCCCTGAGCAGGCAATCGCTCAGACCTTGCGCAACCCGACTTCACCAATGCCGTCCTTCAAGAACCTCGAGGAGCAATCGCCGGAGAAGTTCCGCGCGATGGTTTCATTCCTCGGGCAGCTGAACTGAGCTCAGACCTATGACGCCCGCAGACCAGGCCAACGGGGCTGGGAGCGGAACTCTTCCCGAGCCTGAGGTTCGGGAGATGTTTGACCGGATTAGTGGGGTCTACGACCGGATGAACCAGGTCATGACCGCCGGGCTGCACCACCGCTGGCGAGCCCGCGCAGCGGATCTAGCTGAGGTCGAACAAGGCGGACGCGTCCTTGACGTTGCAACCGGAACCGGTGACCTTGCGATTGAGCTCGCCTCGCGGGTGGGCCCGGATGGGCACGTGGTTGGGTCCGACTTTTCAGAGCCGATGCTTGACCTTGCACGCGACAAGGTTGACGCCCGGGACCTTGATGGGGTCCGCTTTGAATGGGCCAACGCGATGGAGCTTCCATACCCTGAGGGTGTATTTGACGCCGCCACAGTTGGTTTCGGAGCTCGTAACTTCAATGACCTTCAGCGCGGGCTTGCTGAGATGACCCGAGTTGTTAAGCCTGGCGGGCATGTTGTCGTGTTGGAGATCACAACCCCCACGAAGCGGCCTCTGTCAACGTTCCACCGACTTTGGTTTGACAGGCTCGTCCCAGCACTTGGGAAGTTTGCCGGCGACGCTGCTGCCTATGACTATCTGCCCAACTCGGTGAAGCGGTTCCCCGAGCCGGAGGGCCTTGCGTCAGTCATGGCCGAAGCTGGGCTCGAGGGCATCCGCTGGGTCCTCACAGCTGGCGGGATCATCGCGATCCACGTCGGCCGCAAGCCAGCCGCGTAGAGACGATGCCGTCCCCGGAAGTTCTCGCTGTCCTCGAATCCGCGGGACCGAGTGCGACGGCGACACTGGTCCGTATTGAGAACCACCTTGCTGATGTGGCTGACCGCGCGACCGGTGAGATAGCACCCTTTGTCAGCAGTGCTGTGGCCGGTGGCGGCAAGCGGTTAAGGCCGCTCCTAGCCGTGCTCAGCGCTGGTCTCAACCCCAGCGATAGCGACGCTGTCGTGCGGGCCGGAGTGGCTGCGGAGCTCGTCCATGCGGCCACCCTTGTTCACGACGACATTCTTGATCGGGCCGATGCTCGACGGGGTGCCCCCACGGTCGTGGCTTCTGGTGGGAGGGAGATGGCCGTCGCGGTCGGCGACTACCTCTTCGCTGCGGCGTTCGGCGAGCTGGTCCCTAACGGTACGGCTGCAGTTGAGGTCCTAGCGCAGGCCGGTTCGGACCTTGCCAGGGGAGAGCTACTCCAACGGGCTGATGCCTGGAACATTCAGACCACGCGTGAGAGGTACCTCCAACGCTGTCGCTTGAAGACCGCCCGGCTGTTTGAAGCAGCAGCTGTCCTCGGCTCGCGTGCTGGGGGACTCGATTCGGGGCAGGCAGAACGGTTTGCCGGCTCCGTTGGGGTTGCCTTCCAGCTGCTCGATGACGTTCTTGACGTAACCGGCCCCGAGGAACGGACGGGTAAGCCCCGTGGAACTGATCTTCTTGACGGGACGGTGACGCTGCCGTTGATCATCGCTCTGGAGCGCGACTCATCCCTCCGTGAGGTTGAGTTGGCCAGCCTAGACAGCGCGTCTGTCGCGCAGATCTGTGATCGGATTGCTCACTCCGGAGCCTTAGATGAGGTGCGTGAAATGGCTGAGGATTGGATTAGTCAGGCGAATCAGGCAGTGGGAGCAATGACCGGTGTGTCGGCTGAGGCCTTCCATCTAGTTGCCCGAGCACTTGTTGACAGAGTGTCTTGATCCAGACGGCTGACGGCCATACAACCGGATCTGGCTGAAGCCGCGATACTCTTACAACCGCAGGGTTCCCGTCCGGGGACCGCGAATATCGGAGAGATACCAAGTCATGTTCAGCCAAGTCGGCCTCCCAGAAGTAGTTGTTGTCCTCGCAATCGTCCTCTTGGTGTTCGGTCCCAAGCGACTTCCAGCGGCCGGTAAGGCTCTCGGCAGCAGCATGCGTAACTTCAAGGAATCGTTGACTGGTGACAAGGATCACGATGAGATCGACGAGGCTAAGCCAGTAGCTCCGGCTACTGAGGCCAAGCAGGCCGAACCGGCTCCTGCCGTAGCGGATCCAGGTCCAGAAAAGGTGGATCAGCCGGAGTCCAGCGACTCCGTCTGAGCCCAGACCGGCCGTGAGTACCCTGCTGGGCAAAGTCGATCACGCAGATCGACTCTCGATTATCGACCACCTTGACGAGCTCCGTTCGCGACTGGTCGTGTGTGCGGGCACGATGGCTGTTGCCTTCCTGCTTTGTTTCTGGCAGAACGCGGCGCTCCTGAAAATCCTCAATGAACCCCTCAAGCAGGCCGGGACGCCAAGCGGACTTTCGACGGGGGCCCTGAGTGGAACTGCAGCGGTTGGTGTGCGGGTGGGACAGGAGCTTTCAAGAGCAGCCCAGGCAGCCCAGGCACTCGCGACGTCCTCGGCTACGCCAACTGGGCAGAAGCCGGACTTCAAGAATCTTGCCCTTGGCTTGAAGGCTGCCGCGGCGGATCTTCCCAACGTGACGCCAACCCGCCAGCCGATCACCACAGGAGTGGGTGAGCCGTTCACCGCAACACTCACAGTCTCGGCGTACTTCACGATTCTGCTGAGCTTGCCCGTGATCCTCTGGCAACTCTATGGCTTCATCTTGCCTGCGTTCAATAGGCGCGAGCGCCGAGTGGTACTGCCACTGATGATGATGGTGCCGGTGTTGTTCTCCGCAGGGGTGGCATTCGGATATCTGATGGTCTTGCCTCCAGCAGTCAACTTCCTCCAGAACTTCAACTCCGGCTCGTTCGACATCCTCGTTCAGGCCAAGGAGTACTACGCGTTTGTGGCAACAGTTCTGCTCGTGATGGGTCTGATCTTCCAAGTCCCAGTGGGACTTCTTGCGCTCAACAGGGCTGGGCTGGTCGCGAGTTCTGCGCTGGTTCGCAACTGGCGGTACATCATCGTTGCCATAGCCGTGGTGGCTGCCTTCTTGCCCGGAGTGGACCCTGTGACCACGATGCTTGAGATGGTGCCGCTGCTCGTGCTGTACGGGCTGAGTATCCTCCTACTGAAGTTCGCTGAACGCAAGGACGGCGAAGATGTGGAAGGTGACGGCTGGGCGCTGGAAACGCACCTAGATGATCCAAATGCAGACATTGAAACGCCCACTACGGGCACCACGGGCAATCAAGCACGTGTAACTGAAGAAGAGGACTTGAGCGACTGATGCTTTTTGATTTGAGGGCAACTGGACGGCGACGGGCAGTGAAGGTCGTATATGTCTTTCTGGCTTTCTTGATCGGCGGCGGCTTGGTTCTTTTCGGCGTGGGCGGTAGCGGCTTTGGGCTACTCAACTCGGACCAGAACTCTGGAAGCAGCGGTTCGGGAGTCTCCCTTGACGCTCAGGCGATCAAGGCCGAGAAGAACGCTGCTGCGACCGTGTTTAAGGGGTCAACGGTTAAGCAGACACCGGCGCAACAAGCTGCGTTGTGGGCTGCTGCCGCACGCCTGCGGTTCCAGGCGGCGAGTGCTGGGTTTGACACAACGTCGGGTCAATACACGCCAGGAGGCAAGGCCCAACTTGAGGCAGCTTCCACGGATTGGCAGCGGTATCTCTCACTACAGCGGGGCAGCATCGACCTAACGCTTGCCAAGTTGATGGCGCAAGCCTACGGTCCGGGCGGACTTTCTGATGGCGCCAAGGCGGTTATTGCGTGGCAGTACGTGGCGGCGGTCGAGCCAACAGGCCCAACGTATTCGCAGCTTGCTATTGCCGCTTATTTGGCCGGCAACAACAAGCTTGGCGACAATGCCGGAGCCAAAGCACTCGCCTCAGTTCCTAAGGCGCAACGGGCCACACTGAAGAATCAGTTCATATCCGCGAAGGCCCAGTACAAGCTTCAGAAGCAGCAGGCGGCGAAACAGGCCACGCAGGGCAGCCCAATATCCCCTCTTGGAGGATAAACTCAGCGTTATCGCGGATCCCGGATCGGTATCCGCGAGTCTGGGCCGTTAGCTCAATTGGCAGAGCAGGGGACTCTTAATCCCAAGGTTGTAGGTTCGATTCCTACACGGCCCACTGGATGAGCGCTGAACTTGCCTCAATCAATGGCGTCATTGGCGGCGCCGCAGCGGCGGTCATTCCGGCAACGGATGACGGCTTGCTTCGAGGCGACGGTGCCTTTGAGGTCGTGCGGCTTTATGCAGGATTTCCATTTGCGATGGACGAGCACTTCGCTCGGCTGGGTGCCTCCGCCGAGAACCTGAGGCTTCCGTATGACGAGGCCGCCTTGAAATCTGAGGTTGAGGCGATCCTTGCCGCTCAGGGAAGTCGCGATGGATGCCTCCGGATCGTCATCACTCGTGGCGGCAATCGCGTTCTCCTCACGGAGCCGTTGCCGGACCGTGGGACCGCGGTCCGACTTGCGACGATCGCTTACCAGTCGACGATTGTGCTCGATGGGATTAAGTCGCTCTCATATGCGGGGAATATGCTCGCGGGCAGGCTCGCAGTTGAGAAGGGCGCTGACGAGGCTCTCCTCGTTACCCCGGAGGGGATGGTTTTGGAAGCTCCGACCGCAACCTTCTTCTGGGTTGAGGGCGGGAATGTGTTTACTCCGCCTCTTGCCGACAGGATCTTGGAGTCGATCACTCGCCGGTACATCTTCCAGATCACAGGCGCGGTTGAGAAGTCAATATTGCTCTCCGACCTTTTGGCGAATGCCGACGAGGCTTTCCTTGCCTCCACCACGCGTGAGATTCAGGCGGTCAATGGAATTGATGAACGCGAGTTCCCGGCCAACGGTGCCGTCACCGCTGAGCTTGCAGGGCGGCTGAGCGATCTAGTTGGCAGCGCGCTGCCAACTGACGCCGCGTGACCGATACTCGCCGAGTCCTGACTGTGGTGGGCAATCGCCCACAGTTCGTCAAGGCGGCGGCTGTCTCCGGCCCGTTGCGCAAGGTCGCGACTGAGGTCTTGGTTCATACAGGCCAGCACCATGATCCAGAGCTCTCCGCCGTCTTCTTTGACGAGCTTGGAATTCCAGCGCCTGATGTGAACTTGGAAATCGCCGGCGGGCCCGATCAGTCTCAAGTGGAACGGATGGCTACGGCCCTTGGCCAAGTGATCGCAGAGCAGCACCCCGACACGGTTCTGCTTTACGGCGATACCAACTCCACGCTAGGCGGCGCTCTTGCCGCTGAGGCAGCTGGTGTTCCGGTTGCTCATGTTGAAGCGGGGATGAGGAGCTTTGACATGTCGATGCCGGAGGAGCGCAACCGGATTGAGACCGACAAGCGTTCAGCGCTCCTGCTCTGTTCAACACCGGTGGCGGTTGAGAACCTCAGGAATGAGCAGCTGCCTGGGAGGATCGAGCTG